>JBAUFP010000236.1:0-3674 GCA_049679205.1 bacterium
CCCTCACCCTTTCGATCATTTCCTCTAACCGCACCGTATCACTCATTGAGGGTTGATGATCAACCACCACCTCATCAAACATGCCTGATATTGGCACCGAACCAGTGAACCTTACCGAAGCATCTGGGTCAAGACGCGGCAACAGAAGCGAGAACGAATCAACAGCCGAGGATGTCTTCACGCTCAAATAGCTCAGAAAGCCTTCCTCACCAGCGTGCTCGACCCGAATCCGGAATGTATCAAGCACATAGTCACCCAGTTTTGAGAAAACCGGTATCGGATGCACGACTTTCAGATAGCCCACATTCTTGCCGATCAGCTTATCCGAGACCAAGAAAATAATTCTAAAATAAGCATCATCTAATTCAACATCTTTGTAGCACGTAAATTGAAATTTTCCTCTCTGATCAGTGCTGCCTTGCCAGATTGGTTCAACTTCCCTTCTGTTATTTGGAGAAATTTTATTCACGAAGAATTCGGTGTTTTCCAGAGGCCGCCCATTAAG
Organism: bacterium; assembly: GCA_049679205.1. Classification (GTDB taxonomy): domain Bacteria; phylum Hydrothermota; class Tepidihabitantia; order SM23-42; family SM23-42; genus SM23-42. Next base: position 506 of record JBAUFP010000236.1, read on the forward strand.
CATCATCCAACCGGTAACGACTATGTCATTCGCGGGCGCTTTGTACCTACGCTCTACATATGTCACCCAAGACTTAAAGACCTCGGGCAGAAGGTAGCGTTTTCCTTCAATGACATGCTGAAGTCTCTTGTAGATGTCCTCATCCCGCGGACCATGCGCAAGGATTTTCATAATTCTCTCCAGCCGGTAGTAATCCAAACCCTCGATTATTTTCATACGCAATATATCCTCGGCATGTTGGCGCAACGTGTCTTGTATGTTGAACTTACCAAATGGATAAAAGACGCTATAGCGGCCGCTCGATAATGCAAATCGAGCATCACCAAAAGCGAGTGTCTGCCGGTCATCGTACTTGGTAAAATAAACAGTGGAGATACCTTCCTGATAGTCAAAATAACGATAACGACGGAAATCATCCCGTATGATCATCAGTACGAAGGATAGCGCGACCAGAATCCCGATTGGGGTAATGATTGAAATAAATGTAGTTTCTCTAAACGGCAAACGCAAAAATTGCCGTTCAAATATTGACATGTAGAAAAATGACAGGCCCATAATGATCAACAACGCAAGTAGCGGCGAGCCGCTGATGAAATTGTTCGCCAGCGAAAACCGATAACCCAGCGCGTGGAAAAAGAACTGAGACTTGATTAAGGGTAAGAGGTCGGACAAGGTGATGACCACGATGACCAGCAGGAAATTGACCAGTGCCCACACACCCGCAAACAGGTAATTCTGGTCAAAGTAGAGACGGTTAACCAAGAACAACAGAATAAGCAGCCCAATGAATGGTAGGAGACGCACCAGATAACTATCAATGCTCGTAATATACCGAGCCAAAGAGAAGTATTCAATGCCGAAGGGCAGGAAGGGCAGCGCCATCAAGGGCATCCAGACCAATGTTTTCACGAGTGTCTTGCCAAAAGGAGCTTCGAGGACGACGCTCTTAACCGCAAAAACATACAGCCAGAACAGGGTATAGAAAAGGACATATATGTGTTCGTTGCTCAAAGCACGCAAGAGGTTAATCGGATATAAGGCCACCCAAGCAATATGGGTATAAAGAGCCGGGTAGTCGTATGCTGGACCGAGTGCTAACCTGAGGATCAACGTTCCGAAAAGAATCCCAAAAATAAGATTGATTAAGTTGGCTACTTTCCTGCTCTGCAGCATATGGTCAATCCTGGATCAAGGCCACCAAGTATCCTCGATCATCTAGGTGGGTGGGCATTATTCCGATAAATCAAATATCTACCGGATGAAGGAAGCATTGGAATTCCAGAATTCTATCTTCAGGATCACGCGCGAAGAACTGGTATATACGATACTTTTCATTTTCGGTGGGGGATTCTCGAGCTATGTCTTTAAGCCGGGCATACATCATATCGACTTCCTCCTTGTTTTTATAGAAAAAGGTTATCATGCCTGAACGATCGACCTCCGTTCTTGTACAGAACCCCAGGAGCAGGTTCTCGTGTCTCAGGACAATACAGTCTGCCTGCCTTAGCCACACCTGCATGCCAATCTGATCCGTGTAGAATCTCTCCAATTCACTTATTGCCTGGGTCTTGAAGAATATGATACCAGCCATCACCCGTCTTTCAGCCCGGTCGACTATGTTGTTTGGCTGATCTCCTTTATGGCAATATTGCGTTTTCCTAATTCAGCAATAAATTTCGTGTACAGCTCACTGGTTATTGCATCCTCAGGAGCGACAATACCCTTTTCCTTTATCTCACCCTTTCCGATCATGCGTGCAGTAATCGCCATAGGATAGCCGGTGACACGCATCATCGAAGATATATTTTTCTCGGTGTCCGGCTCATCCCACATGAAATACTCGATCTTCACATTCTTACCATTTTTCTTACCTTCCAGGGTATTATACATAACGCAAACATCGGTTTCTCCTTCATTCGGCAGGAGCCTCGGTGTTATGATCGACAACAGAAACTCCCTTGGAACGATCTTGGTTCCGGCGAAGTCAACCGGCTCAATATCAAGCATGCCACACTCTTTGAGTGTCTGCACCCCAGGCCAATGGCCAGGCCAGCGTACAGTCTTTTCGGCGAATTCTTTGAGTTGCTGCCGTGTAAAAAGAAAACTCGGCATACCCGGAGTAACCGCGCACTCCAACTCCTCATCCTTGCCAAACTGGTTGAACCTGAATCTTTCCCGGTCGGTTGCCGCATCGACTTCGACAATCCTACCGTTCTTTATCACATTCAGTTTTATCATATATTCCCTGAGCACATGCTCAAAAGCCCAGGTTATCATATAACGTAGCGGATGCCTGGCGGCCGCCTCTTTTGATGGAATACCGCCAACACGCGCAACTGCGCGTTCGGCAACGTCGATCTTTCTTATGCCGTCACCAAGGGTTACGTTGCTCAAGCCCGGGGCGAATCCCATTCCGTCCACGAACGTTACGCTGTTCTCACAGGCTTTTTTGTGCAACCACTCACCATAATCACTCAGCTTCATGCCTTCAGGCACTTCCAAGCCCTCGGTCTCATAAGCATCAGGGGTGCGATGGAATTCCTCTATCGTGTCCACAATATTAAGGCCAGCCTCAATTGCCAGCTGCACAACCTTATAACTAGTTTGCCGGTTGGGCAAGGTCAATACGCCGACATCATACCCTTTCATCAAGCTAATTGCTGCCTGCTTGTCATGAATATCGAGCACATGAGGCTTCACTTTATCACTACCGACCCATTCTTTCACTTTTTCCAATGTTTCCTTATGTCTACCCACGATACCTATCACCTCAACATCCGGGTCCGGCGCGAGATCCCAAGCTACGGCTCGACCGATTTTGCCTGAACCGCCAAAAACTAATACCTTCATGTTTTCCTCCTTACCTATGCTATCACACCCCGAACGGCAATAATGGACATGCAAAAGAATTGTACAGAATTCGTCTGTTTTTCGAATCCTACCGCTATCTATTCGCGCTTATTATAGCGAAATATCATATGATGTCAATTCTACAACATTTCCTGCTATTTGACTTGACTTTTTTCGAAAAATGTGGATAATATATTAAAGGAGAACCGATTATGACGCTGGATAAGAGCAAGAAAACTGAAATAATGCAGACTTACAAGAGGCACGGCAAGGACACTGGCTCGCCCGAAGTTCAAATAGCCATACTTACGGAACGTAT
>JBAUFP010000237.1:0-5445 GCA_049679205.1 bacterium
TTTTAGGTATTTAAAGCCATTTTTTATCAGCGCGAAATCAAGATACTGATTATGGTTTTTGTAGTAGATAAGGGGTGGCTGAGTAAGGATGATCCGCTCATAACCTTCCCTTTTGAAATACTGAACCGTGTGTTCGACCATCAAGTATATGGTATGAATGCCTAGTTCGTCCTTAAATACGAACCCGCCATATGATGCACCCTGATGAGAAATGATTGTTTTGTTGTCTTCTATGGCCGGGAATACAGCAATTGTGTTACTTCTTTCCTTAATAATGAGATGATGATCCTTAAAACGATCGGCCGGATGATAACCCAGGAACTCTAGACTATGGAATACTGTTCCGTTGTTGGCCTGTACTACGAAATCTTCCCAGTGTTTGTGGTCTCGTTCAGTCGACTTGTGTATATCCATGCTAATCTTCAGTATAGTTAAGGAACTTGAAATGTCAATGACAGTGCCGGTCGACGCTGCAGTTATAGCATTCTCCTTATGGCGGCTTTTGTCGAAAAGAATGGTGTGCAACTGGACATTCTGCGTTTGACATTGTGCATCAATAATTGACTTGATTCCTCATGGTTGCCTTGTATAATGTATATAGCAGTCCGCTAGCTATGTTGAAGAAGACTTCCTTGATCATCACAGTCACCTACCTCATCTTGGCTTTGATATTTGGCGGCCGGGCATTATTCTTAGTGACAATGGCGCTATTAATTATTGCCCTCGCTTTGATCTGGTTCGGCGACGAAATTGGTGATTACACGGGTGGGTTTCACCGTATCGGGCGACCCTATATTACGAAGAAATCACCGGGTGCGCTCGTGTCACTATTTGGATGGCTGCTACTGGCACTGCCGATAATATTCTTTTTGCTGAATTTGACACAGAAAAAGTAAGGGGTTCAGAAACCGGTTGAAAAACGTTATTTCTTTATAGACATGCTGCGTGCCGTCGCGGTGGCCGAAATGATCCATGGTCACAGTTTGGACGGGCTTCTGGATGTCAGCTTGCGCGATTCAACATTCTTTATCAACTGGATTCATGTTCGGGGTTATACCGCACCCTTATTTCTTTTTGCCTCGGGATTCGCTTTTGCTGTGGCCACGCTTTCATATATGAAGGAATACTCTGTGTTTTCCAGGGAATTACTACGCAGAATGCAGAGATTATTTTATGTGATATTTATCGGCTATTTTTTGCATCTTCCTTTTTTTCGCTTCGGAAAACAATACTCTCGATCGGAACCCAGGCTTGGGATGATCTCCTGAGGGTCGATATCCTACGATGCATAGGTGCTTCCGCCCTCTTCTTGCAGGCGTGGCAGTTCTTGCGACCGAAAAGGGAAGTGACCTGGGTCGTCATCGGGTTGCTCACCTTAGCCCTGCCCATACTGACTCCCTGTGTGAATAATAGCGAGCTAGTGCTCGGCTTACCAGCGTTTATTAGATACTACTTTGTGAATTCAAACTTCCCCCTCTTTTACTATTCATCATTTCTTCTCCTTGGATTCTTGCTGGGATACTTATTTTCCGAAAAGAAAGATCGCTGGTTACCTTATGTGTTGATCATTACCCTGGCATTGACCGTGATCGCTCAGATTTTCGGCAGGGCGGGAATTGCCGCTAGCCTCCAGAGTTTCATGAACAAAGGAGGTGTGATAGTATTGTTCACGGTTCTGCTGGAAAGAGGCGAGGTGCTGTGGCGACGCATGCCTTCGGCCGTGAAATATTTTGGACGGGAATCGCTTGTTGTTTATGTCGTGCATCTGATACTCATATATGGTTCAGTACTTAATAAGGGGCTCTTTTCGCACTGGGGACAGATCCTTTCTTACCGCGAGTTGTATCTTTTTGTAATTTGGCTCATGGCCGCAATGGTGCTTCTTGCCTATGTCTGGCATAAGCTGAAAATTGAACATGCTCCAGTTGCCAACTGGTTGAGAAACACCCTATTCTGGTCACTACTTATCCTCTTCCTGCTCAGACCCTATTAACAAACACCCTAAATTTAGACATTTTTTACTTGGTTGCCAAGGAACTTCCCTGTATGCTATTTCCTGTTCTCTGTTGCCTACTGTGCCCCTTGACAAACCCGTTTTTCTTATTATAATATAGTTGCTAGTAGCAATTGTTGTTATTAGCAGCAAAAGAGAAAAGATATGAGTAAGAAAATGTTTGAACTAATAATAACACTGATGAAGAAGTGTCAGCTCACCGAGGGGCGAATCCGTAAGGATTTTGGACTCTCAACGGCTGAATATAATGGACTACTGGCGATAAACGAGAATGAGAAGATGCTTTGTCGCACATTCTCAAGTAAGATGGGCCTCTCGACATCCCGGGGTAGTCGGGTCATCGACCGTCTCAGCAGAAAGGGTTATTTAAAAGGTGAAACAGTGCCTGGTGACCGTCGTACCCTGCAGATTTCAATGACGCGGAAGGGACTGGCTCTGAAGAAGCAGATCGAGAAGAAAATGGATGAGTGCGAAAGCAAGATTTTGAGTACATTATCGGCAAAGCAGCGGGCAGATGTTCGTGGCGCCCTCGAGATGCTCGCCGAGATAATGTGAGAGAAGGGGTAATCATGGACGGAAGAGAGATTGCTGAAGCAACGGTAAGCAGTTACCAACAGATGTTTGATCTTTCACTTTCTAAGGACAAGATGATGGACATGATGCCTGGGCTGCTGCTTTTCCTGGCGCGGCGTCCAGAAATGGTTGAGCCGGCCTTGAACAATATGCTTCCGATGATGGAGCAGATGAATATAGCGGTCAATCACGATTTGCTGATCGAAATGATGCCGTCGGTAGTCAAGGCGGTGAACCAGGAACCAGGATTAGGTGGCGATGTATTCAAGCGCATGGTGCCGATGATGGATGCCTTTAAGTTGAAGATGAACTTCTACGTAATGAGGCATGTTATGGGTATGATGATGTTCATGATGCTACGTCATCCAACCACTGTTCCTGGAATGATGCGCGTTATGCCGAAGATGATAGATTTTAGTTTCTATCATGTTTTCATAAGCAGAATAAGAGGAGTGTTTCATGCGCGAAACAAATAAGGATTGGTTGCCTGGTTTTGATAAGAAATTTGCCGAGCTTACTCATCGAATGGTAAAGGATCTGGAAAAATGCCTGCAATGCGGTAAATGTACTGGGCAATGTCCGGCAGCAAAATTGTCGTCGTACAACCCGAGGGAGATCATCCGCGATATCCGCATGGGAAATGTCGAGAAGGTAATCAGCAGCCATGAGCTGTGGCTGTGCTTTTTCTGTAGCGGTTGCTATGCTGTTTGCCCGAGGGACATTAACTTTCCCTTTGCCATTTCCATGCTTCGTTATGCAGCGCTGGCCCAGGGATACGGTTGGGAAGAAGTGAAGAAGATCAAGGATCCATATGCTCAAGACTACTATGAAACCGGGCTATCAGTAAATATCAATGAACGAAATCTGGGTGTGAAAAAAGAGATTGCTAAGCATTCAAAGAGCGATGGACGGATTGAGACAGTGCGTGAGAAAATGGGTCTGCCTGCGAAGCGGCAAGTCTCCGACCGTGCAATGAGTGAAATCAAGTTTATCGCCGACGCTACGGGCATGACCGATTTGTTCAAGGAGATAAACAAGAAGAAAGCAAAGGCCAAGAAGTGGAATTACGGAAGCCCGGCCGATTTGGTAAAGATAAAAAAGGGTGCGAATCAGAAATTCATCGATATTGAAGAAGAAGAAAAGGAAAAGGTCTCTTAAGGAGGAGTGATAAATGCCACGCCAAGAAGTGTTAGAAAAAACCAAAGTATCCGACAAGATATTTCTGTTCCGGCCCTGCGTTGGAAGCAACAAATACCCAGGATTGATCACAGCTTCGATAGAATTCTTTAGTAAGTTAGGCATCGAACTCGTTACGAGTGACGACCAAACCTGTTGCGGCGGATTCCTGACCTTCACCAACGTCGCCCAGCCAACCAGCACCATGCCGGCAGTTGCACGTAATATTGCGGTTGCCGAGGAGATGGGGTTAGATATTCTTACCCTATGTAATGGGTGTCATACTTTTCTGACTGAGTTTTCGCATTTCATGAATGATCGACCGCCGGTGAAGGAGGTGGTGAATACGATACTCTCGATGATCGGCCGGGAGTACAAGGGTAGTCAAGACATTTACCACTCACTGGAAATAATCTACAAAGTGAAGGACCGGATCAAAGAAAAAGTAACGAAGTCTCTGACCGGGATGAAATTCGCTACCCATTACGGGTGTCACTATTTGAACGGTTTCAAGAAGACCGCGCTCGATGATCCGCATATGCCAACGATTCTGGAAGAGCTTATTCAGGATTTGGGCGGTGAGATCGCCGAGTACGGAGAGAACCGCACGTGTTGCGGAACCGGTTTGACCCAGATTATTATCAATAAAGAAGAGCTATCCCTGCCGCATACCAAGATGAAACTGGACAATCTACACTCGGCTGAACCCGACGCAGTCGTTGTTGTCTGCCCGTATTGCCTTGCGCAGATCGACCGCATGCAGCAAAAACTGAACTACCGTGGGGCCGGTAAGTATGACGTGCCAGTGATACATTTGGTGCAGTTGATCGGGCTGGCACTCGGTGTGGAAATCCCGAAACTTGGCCTTGATGCCCACGCGATAGGTTTTTCGAAATTTCTGAAGAAATTCAATGCGCTACACACGGAAGCAGAGGTGCAGCATGGCTAGGGTCGGAGTATTTATTTGTCATTGCGGGATCAATATCGCGGCTAAGGTGGATGTGCAAAAGGTTGTGGATACGCTCAAAGATTTACCCGAGGTGGGTTTTGCCCGTGAATACAGTTTCATGTGTTCCTCACCCGGGCAGGAGATGATCAGAAAGGCGATCAAGGAGAATAACATAAACCGGGTGGTCGTTGCCGCGTGTTCACCAACTATGCATTTGCCGACATTCCAAAAAGCTTTGGCCAGTGAAGGTTTGAATCCTTATCTGGTGTCGATGGCCAACATACGGGAACAATGTAGCTGGGTCACTGACGATCCTGAAGAGGCGACGCGCAAGGCGATCGATCTGGTTGCCCGTCAAATAAAGAGAGTGGCCCATCAAGACCCGCTCGATGATATTGATGTCCCCATGACCAAAACTGCCCTGGTCATTGGTGGTGGTATTGCCGGCATTCAGGCTGCTTTGGATATTGCCGATGGCAACCGCAGGGTCATCCTGGTTGAAAAAAGCCCGAGCATTGGCGGTCGTATGGCGCAACTCGATGAAACCTTTCCGACGCTTGATTGCAGTCAGTGCATACTCACGCCGAAGATGGTTGAAGCCGCTCAACATCCCAACATCGAGATACGCGTCAATTCAGAAGTCAAAAAGGTCGATGGATACGTGGGCAACTTCGAGGTTACGATCGAAAAGAAGGCAACCTATGTTGATGCCCACAAGTGTATTGGCTGTGGT
>JBAUFP010000238.1:0-3631 GCA_049679205.1 bacterium
CATCAACGGCACGAACCAGATTTCACGGTTGTCTATCCAATAGGTGTGTGTCGAGTCACTGCCATAATTGCTTAGCAGGTCTTCGATCATGTACATGCAAATCTCAATGCCGAGGATTTCTTCGGCATGGTGGCATCCGATATACAATATCGCAGGTTCATCCTCGTCAATACGAGCGTTGTCCGATATCTTCAGCGCGAAAAGGGGGAGGGTATCAAAGCACGAATAACCGATCGTGTCGAGTTTCGTTATTTCAGTGTAATGTGATGCAATGGAATCGAGTTCGTACGCGACCTCGTCAAAGGTGTGGTAGCGCGGGTCGATCGAAAGGAGAAATAGTAACAGGATCATTTGAGTAGGATCACCTTGGTCTTTTGCAGACTGCCAGCAACGTTCAGGTTCACAAAATACACTCCACCGGCAACACGTCGACCATGTTCATCAGTACCATCCCACATTACCGATGACGGATAACCGATAACTGATAGTTTGTCAGAAAAATCTTTAACGAGACGGCCACTGACATCGTATATTTTCAATATCGGCTTCCCATTAACCATGACAGGTATCAGGTATCTGATATCTGTTATCTGTTTGAAGGGATTTGGGTTCACAGCAAGACTGATAGTCCGGAATGCATTTGATTTCTGCTCTTCGACACCTGGTGAACCATAGATGTAGAACGTGAAATAATCCGATTTTTGGTATGCACCATTATTACCGTCCAGGTGAAGAACTAAACCAATAGTCGTATCCGACGGTGTTGAACTGATCTGTGCAATGAATGGCGTACCATAGTTACTGGCACTCGAGCCAGTTGCGATATCTCCGAAAAGAGCTGTGCTCTGGATGATATTGGCGTCTGGATCATCCGTCTGTAAGGTTCCAGTAACATTATAGGCAATAGCATTGCCGCCATTCTCGACAGTCGCGTATATGTCAATGGTTTCACCCGGTTCGATCTGCCCATTATTGTTGCCGCCCACTGAATCATCAAATGTGTAGTATGTCGTGTATAACCATATGCCAGCCGGTGCTTTTGTCGTCACGAGAATCGCACGCCCGTTCGCAAGAGGGGCTGCCGATTGATGATAGCTGCCGTTGTAGGCGTACTGTAATCCTCTGGTTTGCGTGTGGTCTTCTATACCGACAGTATTACTGCTTGCATCCGTGACTGTGTCGTAGAGAAAGAGTATTTCTCCATCACCAGTTGGAGTTGGGTGATATTGGGGATCGAGTAATTGCATCTGGAATGTCTCTCTTTGGTTTGTGTTGTCGATATGGCCAACACTACGAAATTCTACAATCCAGCGATTGTTTGTTGCGTCATGAGCGTAGTATATATCACCTGTTCCGGTTGGTGCCGGTCTTGGATCGAGGTCATCCCAGAACGGCGCAATCAGCTGCCTTGGTCCGCTTGAAGACGGAATGGGTTCATTTGCACCGAACCGGTAGCTGGATTCGCCCATTTCCATAAATCCATTCGAACAAAGACCTATGGCATTATAACTGAGCCCATAGAAAGGGAAGTTAAAGGGAAGTGAGTAGGTGACCGTGTCTGCATCTTCGTCGGTTATGGAATCAACAAGGAACATAGTCCCGGAATACCAGTCAAAAGTGGGCGCGTAACCGGTCAACGTATCTGTGTCGTCATACATGTAATAGCCGTATGTATCCGGTCCGGTACCCGAACCTAAACTTGGATTAGAGATTGTAATGGCGAAGCTGCTTAGCCACGTATTGTTAGCTGAATCAGATATGGATATTTCAAGATCCACTCCGTGACCATCCGGGCACAGCGGTGAGACTGTCAAGACGTAAGGGCTAACATTCGATGCTGAATCATTTGTTGGTATATAGCCATAATAGCTAGAACTGTCGATAATTGAAATGAATGGATCATCTGACCTCAATGTTGCGGCTACGTTGCTTGCTGGCGCGAGTCCGATATTCCTGATCAGCGCGTATAAGAGTATTGTCTCGCCACTTTCCGGAATGCCATTATTATTACCAAGTGAATCCTCAATTGTGTGCCCGCAGTACTCGAGATAAGGATTATCATCTACGATATTGATCAAGGCTTCATACGGCATTAGGTTTCGACCAGTAACCGTTACATCGATCTGGCCTGGATGCAGGTTGCTCAGCGGAAAGACGATTTCTCCATCGCCGTCCGTATATCCGTATTCGTATAGCATTGTATCAAGCACGATACAAACGAGAGCTGAATCTATACCTGTACCGTAGAGCGTTACTGTGACTAGTAGCGAGTCATCGGTTGCAGCAAGCGACGGAACATGTGCAACGTTTATGGGTCTCGGTGTGCCGGTCCATATGTTCATCTCCGGATCGCCGAGCGTAGCAAACCCGCGATACTCGCTGGTGTTCCCGTATAGATTATAGACATTGCGACGTCCTGTCTCACATGCTTCGCCAAATGTTCTCTTTTTATCAACGAATAACCCGGTGAAGAAACCCTTTGCAGTCGCGCTCCGGAGGTAGGCACTGCCTGAGATCACCGTGGTCGTCGCGAAATAAGCTGATGCACCGCGCGGATTCGTGGGTGTACCGGTGAGTAGCCATTTCTCTGCGATCGCCGGGGTCGAGCCTGTTCCGATCGTTCTGCAAGTAATTGATAAAACAACGGGTAGTCTTTCTCCGTTCGCTGTCAAATCCGGATTAACATCGAACGGCGACCACCAATTACCAACGCCTTGTCCACGGAACATTACGAATGCACGACCGTCATTGACTGATTGAATGACATCGTTCGTATTGTTACCGGCAAGTCGTGATAATGTGTCGATAGTATTGTACTCATTCGCCCGCATGAGGCTCCTGGCGTACTTTGCGTCACTCCAGTATATCGAATCATCGTACGGGTCATTGTCTTCTCTTACGATCAAACATGCGTTGGTCATCCAGAGTGAATCCGTCATATGAGGATTTCTTTCGTAGAGTAGTATTTTGTTGACTACTGTTTGCGCCTCGGTATTGTTATGTACGGTCAGTCGGCCCGCAAGGATATCATTTAGAAGGTCGCCCGCCACGTCCATGTAATAATTGTCCGAATATGACTGTCCCCAGGGCAAAAGATTCGGTGCGCCGACGAGTAAAACGAATTCCGGCGGTATTTGCCAGGTATTATAGGCGGTCTGTATGTAGCTCTTGATCTGAGATGAAGACGAACCGATTTGAGATAGTGTTACGACCTTGGTCCTCATGCCCTTCTTGTGTTTCCATTCGGCCAGGGGTTGAATGTCGTTGACAAAGTTGTCATGTGTGATAATAAGGTATTTTGCCCCGATTTCCTGGGCATTTGTCATCACCAATAGTGCTAACATAAAAAAAACGAACTTCCTCATATCCTGCTCCTTTGTCTGTTTGATTTCAGACTGATATTGTTATATTATATACTCAATCCCCCTTTAGTCAATAGACGGGGAAAGAGGGTGAAGGGTTATGGTGTTAGTGAAGCAGGATTGCTTTTGCGATCTTTTTAAGACCTTCGACCTGGAGGTGCACAAAATATACCCCCTGAGCCACCTTGCGTCCCGAATTATCAGTGCCATCCCATCGGACCAAGTTAGAACTTAATAAGTCAGAAGTGGGAAGTTGAAATGACCTGACC
>JBAUFP010000239.1:0-2011 GCA_049679205.1 bacterium
AGCGAACGCCCATCGCAGCCCTTTAGCATGATGCCGATCTTTTTGTATCGGTCTGTCAAAGTAGGTAGATAATTGACTAAATTCTGCACGCAACGCTCGTCATAGACAAAAACATTGAGGTCATCGTCCTTCTTGAAAACGGCGGCTTTTACTTCACCGGTCGATGGGTTCTCACGAAACCCGAGCATCACATCGATCTCACCTTTCTCAAATAATATTCTTATCCTCTTTCTTATTTCATTCATGTTGCGATCTCCTCACGAGCCAGCGTCTTCTGGGTTCCGGAAAGACCCTTGAGTTTATCAGTGAAGCGGGCACACGCCTCAGCGAATTTCTTACCTTCGGCTGCGGAAATCCAGGTGAAATGCATGCGAGCGGGGTGCACGCCTACAAACTCGAGCAAGCGGCGAGCAACGGCCAGTCTGCGCCGGGCATGGTAATTACCTGTGCCGTAGTGACAATCCCCAGGATGGCATCCGCTCACCATCACACCGTCATATCCTTCGACAAAAGCCCGGAATATCATGACCGGATCGACCCGGCCTGAACACGGAACCTGTACGATCCTGACGTTCGCCGGATACTTGAAGCGGCTCGTACCCGCCAGGTCGGCGCCGGCATAACTGCACCACCTACACAAAATCGCGAGGATTTTTGGTTCTTTCTCTATTTGCATGATACTATCTCCTCGTACATCTCGTCATCGCTGCACCCGGCCAGGGTAACCGCCTTTCCTTTACAGGTTGCCACACAAGCCCCGCATCCCTGACACTTGCCAGGGATGACTTCGGCAACCTGCCGCTTGCCGAACCGCTTCTCCTCGATCGCCGAATAATGACAGACATAGGCACAAGTCAGACAACCGGTACAGGCCGTCGGATCCACTGATGCGATCTGGGGTGACTTGGTCAATGTATCCTTAGCAAACAAAGATAATACTTTGGATGCGGACGCGCTACCCTGTTGGACACTGGCCGGTATATCCTTGGGCCCCTGACATGCGCCAGCGAGGAAAACACCGGCACTCGCCGTCTCAATGGGCTTTAGCTTAGGATGCGCTTCAGTATAAAAACCATCCGTATCGTAAGCAATTCCAAGAACTTGAGCGAGGTCCTTTGCATCGCCCTGAGGCTCGACCGCGCTGGCTAAAACAACCATATCCGTATCAATATGCACGGCCCGTCCGACCAGGGTGTCTTCCGTGTATATGCGGTACTGACCGTTCGTTAATCGACGGATCTTGGATACCCGTCCGCGGAGATACCTTACGCCTTCTTCCTCAATCGCCCGGCGTACGAATTCATCGTAGCTCTTGCCCGGCGCCCGCACATCGATATAGCTAACATATGCCTGTCCATCAGGAACATGATGCTTGTAGAGCATTGTGTGTTTTGCCGTATACATGCAGCAAATACCGCTGCAATAAGCGTGTGCTTTAGATTCATCGCGACTGCCCACGCACTGCACAAAAACCACTGTTTTGGGCTCCTGGCCGTCACTCGGCCGGACTAATTTTCCGCCGGTCGGTCCGGTAGACGAAACGAGCCGTTCAAACTGCAAGCCGGTGATGACATCCGGATATGTCCGGCCGCCGTATTCGGTATATACTGCCGGATCCATTTCCCGGTACCCGGTTGCCACGACAATCGCACCCACATTCACTGCTTCTTCCCGCTTCTCATCATCAAAAATCACGGCGTCGGCCGGACAAATTTTCGCGCACACTCCGCATTTGTTCTCTTTCAGCTTACGGCAGTAATCAGGGTCGATCACAGGTATCGCCGGCACTGCTTGCGGAAACGGGATGGCAATAGCAGCACGGGTTGACAGCGCGGCATTGAATTCATCGGGCACCACCTTGACCGGACACTTCTCCTGACAGACACCACAGCCAATACACTTGTGGGCATCAACATAGGTTGCCTTCTTTTCGATCGTAACCTCGAAGTTGCCCACGTATCCATCGACCTTTTTGACTTCTGAATTGACGCGTATCTCGATGTTGGGATGT
>JBAUFP010000240.1:0-2540 GCA_049679205.1 bacterium
GACCTCGAGCAAGCCAATGGGTTCCGCCAAAAACGGAGGATCAGAAGATTCTATTCGTTCATTCGCATGCAGGCCTTCGTGGCCCGGCGTCTGGACCGCATAATCACGGTGTCACAAAGCTCTGCCAAAGATGCAAGGCTTTTGTTCAAGGTGCCTGCCGACAATATAAGAGTGGTCTACAATGGCATAGATACCGAGATTTACGATGGGACCAAAGAGGCATGCCAGGGCCGCGACGGCTTGATCATGGTCGCCAATACCGATGACAGAAAGAAGGGCGTTCTTTATCTACTACAAGCATTACAGTTGCTGAAGAACGATGGGGCAAAGCTCACCATTGTGGACGACGCTGCGCGGCATTCTTCCTACGCAGAAGATGTTGGGCCACTGCCTTCTTACGGTTCCAAGCTGGTAAGAAAACTCAATTTGGACGGGATGGTGCGCTTCACCGGGCGGCTAACGCGGGAGGAACTGGCACAACACTACGCCGCCGCCAGAATAGCGGTAGTCCCCTCCCTTTACGAGGGTTTCGGATTACCTGCCGCTGAAGCTATGGCCTGTGGCACTCCCGTCATAGCCACTACAGGCGGGGCACTGCCTGAGGTAGTGGGCGACGCTGGTATGCTAGTGCCTCCGGCAGACACCGATGCCCTGGATGTCGCGATTAGACAGTTGCTCAATGATCAGCAGGCACAGCAGCGGATGAGTGAAGCAGGGAAGAAAAGAGTGAGAGAGCAATTCAACTGGGAGCAGGCCGCCAGAAAGACGCTCGAGGTCTACCGGGAGGTATTGACAACAAGATGATCACTATAGAGCCTGACCTTCTAGGTATCGCGGATGGGGACATTACTCTGGACGCCGGCTGTGGCGATGGCAGGCATTCATGGGAAGTCTACAATAGAAACCATTCCGCCGTCGTGGCCTTTGATATCGATGCAGTGTGCGTCAAAAAGAACAAGTACATGCTGGATTCATTAAAACAACAAAAGGAAGTTCAGGGTGATTATCATCTTCTTGTAGCCAATGTAACAAAGCTGCCATTCAAAGATGGGAGCTTTGGCAAGGTTATCTGTTCTGAAGTCCTCGAACATATTCCCGAAGACAATATGGCAGTCTAAGAGTTGACCAGAGTATTGCGCAAAGATGGCGCCATAGGGATTAGCGTGCCTCACTATCTGGCTGAATCAATCTGCTGGAAGCTATCGAGAGAGTATTATGGTTTTCCTGGAGGGCACATCAGAATATACAGGACTCGGGAGCTTCTCCACCTTGCGGAGACTGCCGACCTATCCGTTTACAGCATTCGCCACAAGCATGCCCTTCATTCTCTTTACTGGGTGCTTCGCTGTGTTTTCGGGATCAAGAAAGAAAAGGCCAAGGTTCCTTCCCTGTACAACAGATTCTTGGAATGGGACTTACGCGCTAACCACAGGTTCTTCCGCTGGGTAGAAACCTTGCTAAATCGTTTATGCCCCAAGAGCCTTGCAATTTACGCCCGGAAGAAAGATTATGCGTCGCCACGATAGTGCCACCTCACCCAGCTCACGATTTTCAAGACACGAATTAGCTGCTTGAGGACAAAACCTCTCCGGCCAACCACAGCCCATCCTTCATCAGGCTGATGAAGGTCGTGGCCTCAGTCCTCTACCGCCCGCCGGCAAATCTTGGCGGCTTCAGTAGGCGAAATAGAGGATAAGTGCCAGCACCCCTATCAGAATAAGCCAGATGCCCACCAGATAGTTGAGGATCTTAGGAAAAATCATCACGATTATGCCAAATATAAGGCTGATAATACCTCCGATGAGCCCCAGGTTAGGTAGCGACTGAAGAAAACCAGGCATAAGCTATCACCTCCTATAACCGAACTACAAATAGTATGATACGAAAACAAGCGTTTCGTCAATAGGTGAGTTTCTTATTCTTAGCAATTGAGGCTTAGCAATCGCCAGACTTGAGCCAGGCCGCACGTCCGAGTAAAATACAGACACCATGATTGGGTTTGAGGAGATTCAGAAGATATGCTGGACGTCCCCATCTAAGATAGTGCTTTTGGTGATAGATGGCCTGGGTGGTCTGCCTCATCCTGAGACCAACAAGACAGAACTGGAATCAGCCAGGAAGCCCAGCCTGAACCGCATAGCCCGGGAATCCATCTGCGGGCTCAGTGACCCTGTCAGCCCGGGAATTACGCCGGGCAGCGCGCCGGGGCACCTGGCCATTTTCGGCTATGACCCTGTGCAGTATCACATCGGGCGGGGAGTCCTGGAAGCTTTGGGAATAGACGTGGAACTGAAGCCGGACGATATCGCAGCCCGGGGTAATTTCTGCACGGTTGATAACAAGGGAATCATTACCCACAGAAGGGCAGGGCGGATTTCCACAGACAAGAATACCGTACTATGCCGTTTATTGAGTGATATCATCATAGAAGGGGTTGAGGCCTCCGTGCTGCCGGTGAAAGAACACAGATTCGTGCTCATCCTCCGGGGCCAAGGTTTATCTCCTGACCTATCAGATTCCGACCCCCAGCAAATAGGGCT
>JBAUFP010000241.1:0-4828 GCA_049679205.1 bacterium
TATTGACAAATTACACCCGATGCAGTCCTTCACATATCATATTGACAACCGTGTATTGGAACCAAAAAAATACGATATAGTTGGAAAAATACTATATCAAATCATGTAATGAAGGTATACAGCCTCAAATGATCAGCAAGCACGATTAGACAAAACCAAAGATTATGCTTTTGTCAATAGTCAAGATTTGACCCCAAATGCCGTTGCTGGTTTTTCCTCTATTGACTATACGTTTTGCGGAGATAAAATAGAACATGAATAAGCTCCAGCAACTGCTAAAAAACCGGATAGTAATACTCGATGGTGCTACAGGGGCTAATCTCTTCGCGAAGGGTCTCGCGCCTGGTGAATCGCCGAGTGTACTCAATGTTAGAGACGAGGAGATTATTTATGCACTGCAAAAGGCGTACGTTGATGCGGGTTCCGATATAATCCTCACCAATACGTTCAGTGCGAATCCTCAAAATTTCAGCAGTGCTATGCTGGGTAAGGTCATCCGCAGTGGAGTAACATTGGCCAAACGAGCGGCAGGAAAGAAAATTCTTCTCGGCGATGTTGGCCCGCTGGGTGATCTCATCAAGCCGTACGGCGTCAAAGATTTCGAGGCCGCGGTGAATGACTACAAGGCTATATTCAGAATGCTCAGCAGCACGGGTCTGAGGAATTTCTTCTTGGAGACGTTCACATCGATCCTCGATGCAAAAGCTGCATTTTTAGCCGCGAAGGAATATGCGACTGAAATATATGTTTGTTTCTCATTCGGGGATAACGGCCGGACCATCATGGGCGATACACCTGAATCGATTGCTGTCACATTTGAAGCTTTGGGGGCGCGTGGTGTGGGTGCCAATTGCTCTTCTCCGGATATGGTTGTAGAAGCCCTTCAGAGAATGGCGAGCGTAGTGCAAATTCCCCTTATTGCTAAGCCCAATGCAGGGCACGTGACAATAAAGGAGGGGGTTGTTCATAATACGATGGCGGAAGCAGAACTGGCAAGATATTTTACGAAATTCGTGCGTGCCGGCGCAAATATGGTGGGTGGTTGTTGCGGCACCACACCGGAATACATAAGAGCAATTGCCAAGAAGAGATTAAAACCCGTGATGCGGCAAGCAAAGCGTGAATTTTACCTGACAAGCCCGAACCGGGTAATCAGTGTCGACGTACAAAAAACTCTGGTTGTGGGGGAGTGTCTGAATCCTTCAGGGCGTAAGAAATTGAGGGAGAGTTTGAAGCAGAAGAACTACAGGGTATATGGCGCAGACGCGATGGCACAGGAGAAGGCGGGTGCTGATGCTCTTGATGTGAATGCTTTTGTTGATATTCTAGATGAGCGCGACACAATGCTGAACGCAGTTGGCGAAGTAATCAAGAATACGAGTGTGCCGTTGTTTATTGATACTCAAGATTTCAAAACAGCGGAAGCTGTGCTCCGTTTCTATCCAGGAGTAGGAGTCTATAATTCGATCCCGGCTCGACGCGATGCGCTCCTGAAGTGGTTGCCAATGGTCCGACGCTACGGGTTCAAGGCAGTCGTCTCATTGATCGGTAAGACGATCCCGAAAGACAAGCGTGAGCGCATGAAAAACGCCAGATTTGTTTTGAGCGTTGCCAAAAGAATCAGATTTCCAATCGAAGATTTGATTTTTGATCCTTTGGTTTTTCCGGTAGCGACTGAGCAAACTCAAATTGATAGCACCCTGGAGACATTATCCGAACTCCGCCGTATGGGGTTGAAGACGATCCTGGGTATTTCCAATGTATCCTATGGATTGCCGGATCGCTCGGTATTAAACGCGGCGTTGACGACCGCCGCCCTTAAGAAGCATGCGACATTTCTCATTCTTAACCCATTGGATGAGGACGTGATGGGTGCGATTAATGCATCCAAAGTGCTGTTCCAGAACGAAGGTCTGACCAAATTCATTGAAAGGTACCGTACGACTAAGCGTTTACCGGTTGCGGCAAATGATATCGTGAGCGCGATTGTTCACGGTAATGTGGAAGCCGGAGTGACTTGTGCAAAAGAGTCACTCGATGCGGGTGTCAGTGTTAAGGAATTGACTGAGAAGTATTTGACCAAGGCATTAGAAACAGTGGGTAGTTATTATGAAAAGGGCGAGTTTTTTATACCGGATTTATTGAAGGCGGCTGAGGTGGCACAATCGATTCTCGGTTTGATAAAGCGCTATATGCCGACCGGAGCAAAGCGTGGGAAGATCATCGTAGCTACAGTAAAAGGGGATATTCATGATATAGGAAAGAACCTCGCGGCAATGATATTCGAGTCTGCAGGATATGAGGTCATTGATTTGGGCAAAGACGTCGATACTGCTGCAATTGTAGGTGCAGTGCGCAAGCATAGACCCGCATTTGTTGGGCTCAGCGCGTTGTTGACCACAACCATGCCCGAGATGGAAAACGTGATAAAGGCATTGAAACATGGGAAATTAAATGTAAGCGTAATCATCGGCGGTCCGAATGTAAGTAGCAGCTATGCGCAGAAAATAGGAGCGCTTGGCGCAGCTCGAAATGCGTTTGAAGGATTGCGTTTGGTGAAAAATAAGAATCGTGCTACGCGATAAATTACTCAAGAAAAAAATCATCACCTTGGAGATTCTATTACCAATATCGGTTGAGGTTAATGAATTACTTGGTGAAATCGAATGCGTACAGCCGTTGGTCGATGCCGTGAATATTCCCTCAAATCCTCTGGGCAGATTACGTCCGGATCCCTTGTCATTTGCCCACATTATGCAGGAGAGACTCAATATGGAAACAATACCGCACTTTGTTGCCCGGCATCTAACCCTGCTTGGCTACGAGAGCCGGCTCTTGGGTGTAAAGGCACTGGGTATCGATAACATCCTCTGCGTGACTGGTGATGCACCATCTGAAGGACGGAGTGCATTTGAACTGGATAGTTCTCAGTTGCTCTCTATTGCGAAGAAT
Organism: bacterium; assembly: GCA_049679205.1. GTDB lineage: Bacteria > Hydrothermota > Tepidihabitantia > SM23-42 > SM23-42 > SM23-42. The sequence goes on from JBAUFP010000241.1 coordinate 2,953, forward strand.
TTAAAGTTTGGCCAGACATCAGCGCGTAAGAGCATAAAAACCATTGATCTCTGTTTGTGTACTAGTTTTAATCCCAATGTACCAAATGTCCAGGGTGAGTTCGTAAAAGCAGCATCCAAGTACCGAGCCGGTGCCGAGGTTTTTTTCACGCAACCGATATTTGCGCCCGAGCGTGCGGTAAGTGTCTTTAAGGAATTCCGTGTGCGTTATAAGGATGCTAAGATCATCGCCGGATTGTCCTTCCTTTACACAAAAAAGCGGGCCTTTTCACTGATGAAATTTCTGGGGATACCTTACGAATACATTGCCCGTGTGGAAGAAGAAGATGAGGGTGATATGCTACTGAGGACTGCGCAGAAAATCATGCAATACGTCGATGGTTTTTATGTAATAACCATCGGCAAGTACCGTGATGCCCTGGAATTTTTACAGAAATTGAGGAAAAAAATAAACCATCATTCAATGCGATAGAGACCCCTCTGCCTGATCTGACGTTACGGATCAGTTGATCAATAGTCCTTCATTGATTTTCCTCCAGATATCGCTATTATATAAGGTTATGTTTGAAAAGTTTGATGTTATCGTTATCGGCGGAGGACATGCGGGTATTGAGGCGGCGCTGGTGGCGGCACGCATGGGGCATCATGTGTTGCTGCTTACATTGAGCGTTGATAATATCGGCCAAATGTCGTGTAACCCTTCGATTGGCGGTTTGGCAAAAGGGCATCTAGTCAAAGAAGTTGATGTGCTAGGCGGTGAAATAGGTGTCCTGGCAGATGAGACCGCGGTTCAGTACCGCATGCTTAATCGTTCAAAAGGTCCGGCGGTGTGGTCACCGCGTTCTCAAAACGACCGGGTGCTATACAAAACGTGTGCACGAGAAGTGATCGAACACACAACTAATATCGATGTCAAGCAGGAAGAGGTGACTGAAATAATCGCCGAGAATGATTGTGTGATAGGCATAAGGACCGCTGTCGATAATGAATACTCAGCAGAGACCGTTGTGTTAACAACTGGTACGTTTCTAAACGGCCTGATGCATATCGGGCTCGAATGCTTCGAGGGCGGTCGTCTTTCCGAACCTAACGCCACACGTTTAAGCACTTCATTGAAGAGCTTGGGTCTGGATCTTGGTCGGCTCAAGACCGGTACGTCGCCCCGTGTTTCAGTGAAGAGTGTTAATACATCGAATTTGAGAATTCAACCGGGTGATGGAAATCCCGTGTTCTTTTCTTTTCGCACTAAAGATGCGATCGGAGAGCAAATTCCATGCTATGTCACTCATACCAACGTGGAAACACATGGAATAATACAAAGAAATCTAGACCGCTCACCGCTCTATTCCGGTAAGATAAAAGGCACCGGCCCGCGTTATTGCCCATCGATTGAAACCAAGGTGGAACGCTTTGCCGGCCGTGATTCTCATCTTGTGTTTATTGAACCAGAAGGCGTTGATGCTCCTGAATTCTACTTGAATGGTTTATCCACATCATTGCCTTATGATGTTCAGTTAGCAATCCTCCATAGTATTGAAGGGTTGGAAAATGCGGAAATCACCAAACCCGGCTATGCGGTTGAGTACGATTTTGTTTATCCCATACAACTATATCCGACGCTTGAGTCAAAGTCGGTCAAGAACCTCTATTTTGCCGGGCAAATAAATGGGACCTCAGGCTATGAAGAGGCAGCTGCTCAAGGATTCATGGCCGGCATAAACGCGGTTATGAAAATACGCAAGGAAAAGCCCTTTGTATTAAAGCGGTACGAGGCATACATCGGAGTCCTGATCGACGACCTGGTGACGAAGAACACGATAGAGCCATATCGCATGTTTACATCTCTGGCTGAACACCGGCTTATTCTCAGGATCGAT
>JBAUFP010000242.1:0-2071 GCA_049679205.1 bacterium
TTCGGTGAATTGGCGGTTCAGGCTGACCGCAGTGAAACCATTGACTCATTATGCGTTGTCATGGCTGAAAGTGAAATTCTGAGCCTTGTCGGCGAAGGCAAGCGACTCGAGCATATCGTTGCCGGCGTATGTGATGCACTGGTTCGCCGGATCGACGGCATCGGAAGTCAAATAGGGATTGAAGAACCAATACTCTTCTGCGGCGGCGGCGCGTTGAATCCAGGACTTGCTAAATCGATGAAACGAATATTCGAAAACGTTACAATTCCTCAGAACCCCCGATTCATCGGTGCGGTCGGCGCTGTCCTGTCATTGTGATATGTATGGTTCTATAGCCCGACCCACCCTCCTGATAGCATAAGATCAGTGTGCCTTGAAGTCGAACATCCATTATTGTTCGAGTAAGTTCCGTTGGGAATGCATCGAGAACAAATCAAAATGAACTTCTCGACTCACTCCCTTCGCTCGAAGAATATATCTTTCTTATTATTCTGACCTGCCCAGGGAATATGTATGTTTATTGCCTCGCTTGACATCAGTGAACAAATCACTATAATTTTCCGTGAAAGAAGCCATGAAAAGCAAAGAAATCCTTAGAAATATCCCATCCGTTGATAAGATACTCAACTGGCCCGAACTCCAGGAATGCCTGGACATCCTCGAAAACAAACACGTCGCCAGAATCGTGCGTGATAGAATTGATGAATTCAGAAAAAGTCTATTGGCTGGTGAAAAGCTCGGTCTCGATCTATTGAAAAAAAGCATCCTTCAGGAACTGACAGACTTGCTTACCCCTTATTTCTGCTATGCGGTCAATGCACTAGGCATTGTATTGCACACTGGATTGGGCCGCGCACCGTTTAACAAGCGTATTGCTGACGTCGTTCATGATATGGCCATGGGTTATTCGCGCCTGCAGATCGACGAAGAGGGCAAACGGGCTGACCGTTACAAGAAAATAGACCGGTTGCTGCAAATATTGACCGGCGCCGAAGCTGGGATTATCGTCAATAACAATGCTGCGGCGACAATGCTAATCCTGAATGCAATGGCAAAGGGCAAAGAAGTAATTGTATCAAGAGGACAGCTCATCGAGATCGGAGGTGCCTTCCGTATTCCAGATATTATGGCACAGAGCGGCGCAGTCATGCATGAGGTGGGCACAACCAACCGAACCCACCTCAAGGATTATGCAAATGCGATCAACGAACAAACCGGAGCCCTGCTCAGGGTACACCAATCCAACTATCGCATTATTGGATTCACTAAAGAAGTACCCCTGAATGAAATGGTTGAACTTGGCCAAAAGAACAACATTCCGGTAATTGATGACCTGGGAAGCGGCGCGCTCATTGACTTTTCGAAATACGGCTTACCTAAAGAACCCATGGTCCAGGAAAGTATTGCCGCTGGTGCTGATATCGTGTGTTTTAGCGGTGACAAGTTGATCGGTGGACCTCAGTGCGGGATGATCGTTGGCAAAAAGCAATATATTGACAGAATCAAGAAAAACCCGCTCACACGGGCATTACGATGCGATAAACTGACCAATGCAGTGCTGGAAGCGACACTTCAAATATTCTTACTGAGAGAAGAAGATTTAATATTAAATCACGGCGTTTTAGGCATTTTACTTAAACCTTTAGATGAAATAAAAAGACATGCAAATAACTGCGCCCGGGCACTCAAGAAGGCTTATTCGAACCGGCTGGAAATCTCCGTTGAATCTGCAGTTAGTGAGATCGGTGGCGGTTCTTTAAGCACTGAGCAATTACCTACCTATGCGGTCGCTGTCAGATCAAGAACCATCCCAATACAAGATCTGGCAAGGGCTTTACGGCAGTACGTGAAACCGGTCTTTGGCCGTGTCGCTGAAAACACTTTGCTCCTCGACTTCCGCACCGTACTAAAAGGCGAGGAAAAGATTATCCTGGAAGCATTCAACACCATTCTAAAACCCTAAACATGCGTTTAGAGCATTTGGATTTTGAATTTAGAATTTGTTTCGCATTTCGATATTCGAATTTCGAATTTGAACCCACCCTAGGAGAAGCCGCATACGCAATACACC
>JBAUFP010000243.1:0-1715 GCA_049679205.1 bacterium
GGCGGCATGGGTGTCGTCTACAAGGCCGAGGACATTAAACTCAAGCGTACGGTTGCCTTGAAATTCCTGCCTCAAGACTTGACCCGCAACGCCGTTGCCAAGCGACGTTTCATCAAAGAAGCTCAAACCGCCTCGGCACTTGACCACCCGAATATCAGTAACATTCATGAAATCGGTGAAACCGATGATGGACAGCTTTTCATAAACATGACTTTCTACGAAGGCGAGACACTGCAGAAAAAGATCGAACAAGGACCCCTACAAGTAGAACAAGCCATAACAATAACCCTACAGGTGGCACAAGGGCTCTTTAAAGCACATTCGAAAGGTATCATTCACCGAGACATAAAACCAGGCAACATATTCATAACCGAAGACGGTGAAGCTAAGATCCTGGATTTCGGTCTTGCGAAGCTCGCTGGAGAGACAAGAATAACAAAAGAAGGAACGACTGCTGGCACGATAGCATATATGTCTCCAGAGCAAGCTCGCGGCGAAGACGTTGACGAATCAACTGATATCTGGTCATTAGGTGTTGTCCTCTACGAAATGCTTACCGGGAAAGTACCGTTTAAGGGAGAAAATTGGCGGGTAACACTCTATTCGATCCTTAATACACAACCAGAATCAATCAAACAGCTACGTGCTGATATACCAGACGCGTTGGAGAGCACGCTGGATCGCATGATTCAGAAAGATACAAAAGCAAGGTATCAAGATACTACGACCCTGATAACAGATCTTTGTGGTATTGCACGTGAATCAGGCTTCGTCATACCGCAGAAAGTAATTCAAAAACCGCGAGTTAAGAGTAAATTCAATAAACTGCTTATACCGGCCTTGGTTCTTGCCCTGTGTGTATCAGCAATACTGATCACAAGGAGTATAGTGTTTCCAACAGCTCCAGCAGAAAAAAGAAAAGCGCTCGCTGTCTTGGCATTCAAGAATCTTTCCGGTGAGAACGATCTTGGCTACCTATCAGATGCTATTCCAAATCTGCTGATAACCAGTCTCCAAGAAACCGGACAGCTGAACGTCATAACCTGGGAGCGGATGCATGATCTCGCCAGAGCTGCAGGGAAGGACGCAGAACTAATAGACGAAGAACTCGGTTTTGAAATATGCCGTAGTCAAGGCATAGAAACCATCGTCCTGGGCAGCTTCACCAAAGCGGGTGATGTATTCGCAACGGACGCGAAAGTTCTGGATGTGAGAACAAAGCAACTCCTGAAGAGCACCTCTTCAAAAGGTGAAAGTATCGCTAGTATAATCAACAACCAAATCGACGAGTTAAGCTACAACATATCGATCGGTATCGGCGTGCCTGAAGCAAGCGTGGTGGAAATCCAACCACGAATCGCTGATGTGACCACTTCATCAATGGAGGCATACACGCATTTCCTAAAAGGCAGAGAATATTTTGATAGACTTCATACCGCTGACGCACGGCGCCATTTTGAGACGGCAATAGAGCTCGACTCGACCTTCGCTACAGCATACCTCTACCTTGCCTGGACACTCGGCAGTGGGACCGCGACGGAACAAGCCTTCAAAAAAGCAAAAGAATTTTCCAGAAAAGCGACCGAGCGGGAGAGTCTCTATATTGAAGCATCATATGCCAACGCTATAGAGGACAATTGGGAGAAATACCTACGCATTCTCAATCTGATGGCCAGTAAGTACCCAAAGGAAAAGAGAGTATTTAGCGATCTAGG
>JBAUFP010000244.1:0-2169 GCA_049679205.1 bacterium
AATCTTGCCAGTAGCCTTCAGCACGCTCTTTATCTCATCGACGATTTCTTCGATTGGAACGTCCTGCCGGCGGACAACAATGCTCTTATCCTCCACTGGTTTAAGCCCGCGCAAGGCAAGTATAAGACTCATCACATCACCCTCTTCAAGCGGCGGGTCTTCTTTGCCAATTCTGGGAAACTGTTTGCTGGTTTCCGCTTCCATAATACTGAACGCCTTGGCGATCTCCTTGTATTTCTTGAACTCCTCCACGATTTGCATGAGGGAAATGGGCTGCCCTGCTTCTTCATCTTCAGGCGTCCGCGGCAAGAGAGAGCGGACCTTGAGCCGGATGAGAATTGCCGCCATCAAAAGGAAATCCGCCACATCTTCGAAATCACCCTGCTCGATTTTCCTTATGTAATCAAGATATTCTTCCGCAATCTGGGCGATCGGAATGTCAAAGATATCAACCTCTTTCTTGCGGACCAGATAGACCAGGAGGTCGATCGGGCCGTAATATATACCAATGTCTATTTTCATAGGCCGGGTATCAGACTATAGAACGGCATGCCTTTCGCGGTTTCTTTCCATTTGCATCGCCTGGGATCACATGTCGGTAGAGGATTGACAACACAAAAGAGTGGACACATATACGATATTTTAATCAGGATTGTATTCATGTCAATATCATGACCCGTATCACTCGTGTTGACATGAATTACCGTATCACTATAATAAACTGTGCAGAGCATGATGATATCCTGTCATTATTTTTGTGATTTTTCACTGATGTGCATGACTAATCACCGGAAGTAGAGAAATGGACAAATTTCACCTTCCAGATATCTGGCGGCTGATCATTAGCATCTTCGTATGCCAGCTCGCCGGGATCATCGGTTCGGTCTTCACGACGCCGCAAATTTCCACCTGGTATGCTACACTAAAGAAACCTTCATTCAGTCCGCCCAACTGGCTTTTCGGTCCGGTTTGGATCACGCTGTTTCTACTAATGGGCATATCCCTTTTCATCGTGTGGCGCAAAGGGCTGGACACACCATCTGTCCGGGGCGGACTCACGCTTTTCGGCATACAACTTGTATTCAACGTGCTGTGGTCGGTTTCCTTCTTCGGTTTTAAATCACCGATCAGCGGCCTCTTTGTAATTGTCATCCTCTGGATCATGATATTACTGACCATCCTACAATTCTCAAAAATAACAGAACCAGCCGCCATACTACTAATCCCATATATTGTCTGGGTCAGTTTCGCCGCGATTCTAAATTTGTCGCTATTCCTCCTCAACCGATAGCAGAACGCCAAAAAGTTTCAATGAGAGAATTCACCAAACCGCGTGTAGTGGTCAGCAAATGCCTGGGCTTTGCTCAATGCCGGTGGAATGGGCTGACGATCTCGGATGATTTTGTTGACCAGCTAAAGCCGCACGTCGATTTCATAACGACCTGCCCAGAAGTTGAGATCGGTCTCGGCGTGCCGCGGGACCCAATCCGCGTGGTAATGCAATCGGGCAAATTGCATCTCATGCAGCCGGCGACCAAAGCCGATATCACAGACAAAATGACCGAATTCTGCGATACGTTCTTATCCTCAATAGAAGAAATCGACGGGTTCATCCTTAAATCGCGATCACCTTCATGCGGGATCAAGGAGGTTAAGATCTACCCAGGCATGGAAAAAAGTGCGGCGCTCAAGAAAGGAAGCGGATTCTTCGGCACCGCAGTCCTGGAGAGATTTTCGAAGCTGCCGGTTGAAGATGAGGGACGGCTGCGTAATTTCTTGATACGCGAGCATTTTTTGAAAAGGCTTTTCACCTTATCGTACTTCCGCTCAATAAAGAAATCACAGAAGATGAAATATCTTGTTCAGTTCCAAGCCGAGAATAAATTCCTGCTCATGGCTTACAACCAGAAGGAATTCAGGATCATGGGACGGATCGTCGCTAATCATGAAAAGAAGCCGCCAGGCCAAATCTACGATGAATATCAAACCCATTTATTCAAAGCGCTGGCCAAAACGCCGCGTTATACCTCTTATATCAACGTCCTGATGCATGCCATGGGTCACTTCCGGGATAAGTTGAACAAAGGGGAAAAAGCTTTCTTTCTGGACCTAATGGAAAAATACCGCAGCGGTAAAGCTCCCCTGAAAAGCGATCTGGATGTGCTCATG
>JBAUFP010000245.1:0-2765 GCA_049679205.1 bacterium
GCACCCTGTACTGAGAATCTCTTGCCATTCTGCGTGCCCGTCTCGATCTATTCGCAACCTACCCAATCGCCTTAGCTGAAGACGGATTTGATTTCTAATTTCAAGTTGGGCACTTTGGCAAAGATGGCTCTTGCTCTACCTCTCAGGGCTTCCTTGCCGTGGCAGATTTCACCTGCGCATACATCCTCAAAGATACAGTCATCCGTGAAGAAGGAGGTAATCTTCTCCATATCGGCCGATGACCAGCCTGCAGCAACGCCTTACGCTAACCTTTCGACATCAGTTTGCATCATAATTCCCCCTCTCGCCTAACAGTGAAAAACTCACATGCCTCCCGTGCCCTTAAAGCCCCCTGTTGTGTGTCTACAGATGCTTCTTAGACACAAGTGCCCATCTATCCTCAAAGAAGGACTCGTAATTCCTCCGCTCCACTTCGAATCCCTCAAGTAATTTCTCCCACTCCGCTTTATCCACGTAACTTATAAAACCTTTAGCTGCCCGAAAGAGCGCCTTTCCGTTTGGCTTCAGAACACGCTTTATTTCATTGATGGTTGATTCATGATCTTGTGGCGCCATGGAACACAACAGGCCATCAGCAAGAACAAAATCAACCGAATCGTCTTCAATGAAACTCAGGTCGGCGGCAGATGAAGCGTGCGCTTCAATACTGTGGTATTTACGTTTGGCCGCTTTGCTTTTGACTGCCCGGATGGCTTTTTCATCTGAATCCACGGCGTAGACCTGACCTTTAGGACCAACACTTTCAGCCAAGGCGAAAGTAAAAAAGCCTGGACCACAACCAAGGTCAGCTACCGTCTGATTTTGTTTCACATACGAACAGTACTGTCGAGGCTTGCCAAATAGCCTCCTAAGTGGATTATCATGCCCAATGAGTGGGAAATGCTTGTCTCTCTTAGCTCCGCTTGATGCCATTTCGTTCACCTCCGTGGACTATTTTACAGCATCCTCAGCCGAAGTCAACGACGCTTAACGCCCTACGCATCACGCCTAACGCCCCAAGCCGTTCGGAGCACCGAGTTCGGAGTTCTGAGCTCGCTTTTGTGAAAATGACTCGCTGACCTAATGACTCACTGACTAATGAATATCGTTGTCATCTATCTGTTCATCAGTGCAATCGATTCGCGAAGCGAACGCAATTCGCTTTCCGAAATTCGAAATTTCTTTTCTCTACATACTCCATACTGTATACTGCCGTGGTCGGAGCTCGCATTACTGCGCTCGGAGCTCTGTTTTCTACATACTGCATATGCGAATTTTGCACAGATCTATGATTTGTATGCAAAATTCAGCATCCCGACCTCTATGTCGGGGCTCCATTCTGAGTTCAGAGCTCGGAGTTCGGTTACTTGCGTAGTTCCTTAAGTTTCTCAACAGCATTTTCGTTATCCGGATCAAGCTTCAGCGACTTCTCATAATTTTCGCTCGCCAGCGCGGTATTTCCCGCCACCATGTAGGCTTCGCCAAGGCTGTCATAGACATTGGCTGATTCCGGGTACAAATAGACATTCAGCCTGAGCACGGCTATTGCCTCAGCTATTTCACCTTCGGCAAGCAATGCATATCCACGCAGATTTACAGTCCTCTCTCCGATCACGACCATTTCTTTGTTCTTCTCGTAAAGTTTTATTGCCGCCTCGTAGCCATTTGTGATCGCTTCATTCAGGACCATCTCAGTCAATTTTCTATTCTTCGTACGCTGGGTCTCGCCGACGAGCATCTCTTCAATGAACAGGGCCACTTCTGAATTACCGTTGTCGAAATTGGACAACGCAGCAATCGTATAACCAAGATCTTTAAATATACCAAGGTAACCATCAATACCAGGGAATCCTCCGGTATGCCCGACAATATGGTGACCGTTTTCTACCCGGTCACGGAACCCGTAGCAATACATAATATGCCGGTCAGTCCTGACCTTGCCCGTAGTCATCAATTCCGTATTTTCTGGTGACAGCAGCTTGTTATCCATCAGTGCATTGCCGAAACTGAGTAGATCTTCAACTGTGGAATATCCACCGCCGGCTGGGCCGCCCTTTACAACATGCAAAAATAAGTTGTTCTTTAGCTCATCCGGCCGGGCACGCAATCTTGTGTAGCCAACCGCAAGGTTCGGCACGACATAGTCTGTTTCATAGGCATCTGTGTTGAGCATGCCCGAGGGCTTGTACACATGCTCCCGCACATAATCAAAGTAATTCTCGCCGGTCACTCTTTCGATAATGAGGCCGAGAACCATATAACCGGCATTGCTGTATGAAAACTGGCTTCCTGGCTCAAAGAGTAATGGATCACTCACAAACAGCGGTAAATAATCTTCCACTTCCCGGAACAGATCCTTTGAAGACCTCATGTACTCTTCGGTCCAATAATTTCCAAGGCCAGAAGTGTGTGTCAGCAATTGCTGGATTGTCACCTTGGTCGACACATCCTTATTCGGATAATCCGACACATAGTCAGCTATCTTGCCGTCCAGCGAGATTTTGCCCTGCTCAACCAACTGCATGATGGCAGTGGCCGTGAACATCTTATTCATTGATCCTAGGTTGAATTTCGTATCGATCTGATTCGGAACATTGAACGACCTGTTGGCATAGCCATATGCTTTTTTGAGGATTGGCACGCCATCCTTGGCAATAAGCACCGCGCCGGAAAACCCATCCCGCGAATTCAGTTCTTCAAGAAAAGCAGTAGTCTTCTCAACAACTTCCTTTTCGCTGATAGCGTGCGCAATCCCTGCCAACAGC
>JBAUFP010000246.1:0-2214 GCA_049679205.1 bacterium
CGGTATTTACTGCTCCTATTCAGACCCAACGATTGCGCATAATATCATCACGGAAAATTCATCACCGAATCGCTTTGGAGGTGGCATCTACAGCTACTTCTGCTATGCGCTCATCGAACACAATACCATTGCCTATAACACCTCACGATGGGGTGGTGGCATATTCAACGACAATTCGTCATCGGTGATCCGGTACAACATTGTCCGAGGAAATCATTCGATATTAAGCGGCGCAGGATTGGACTGCTACATGAATTCAAGTCCCGACTTAATTGGCAATGTTGTCGTCGGTAATTCTTCGGGCACAGATGGTGCTGGCATCGCGTGCTGCTACAGCTGCGCACCATACATTCAATACAATACGATAGTGGGTAACGTTGGGGATTATGGCGGCGGAGTGCGCGCATTGGGCAACTCATCGCCGATCGTTGTTTCAAACATCATTATCGACAATGTCGATGCTCTATACCTTAATTATGATTCTGGAATAATGCTCGCAAATGACAACATAATCTACTATAACAGTTATCAGCCGGATGATTACGAAGTTATCAATAATCTATACACCACAATTGATATAACGAACAATTTTTGGTGGGTAACTGACGCGCCTTCAATCGGTTCTCTCATTTCTGGTCCGGCAAATTTCCTTCCTTTCCACTCTAACCCACCCGGCAATACACCTAATGAGCCAAGTTCTGTTACATCGGTAATTACCATGACTGACAGCACGTATTCAACACCTCTGACCAGCAACCTGCAAGTCGGCGACACTGTTTACGTAGAATTAACCGGGACCGGTTGGCACGGCGGTTTCATAGAACCGGCGCTCGTCATAATGAGAACTACGCAGGATCCTTACGGAATTGCAGTTGCCCTGATCGAAACCGACACCGCAACCGGCATCTATCAAGGATGGGCATACGTCAGCACAATTAGTAACGATGCCCTCAATCATATTGGTGCTTATCAGGACGACACTCTTTTCATAGTTTCGCATATCGACAGTACAAAATGCGATACCGTATTCATCGGCGCAACCAGTATTCAAGAAGACCAGCCACTGATGTACAGAACAGAAGTTCGTCCAGCGACTATCATCAGTAGCCCGTTGCATCTGCCCAGTAAATACGGATGCCGCGTATACGATATCGCGGGCAGGACCGTGCCGCATCAATCACTAAAACAAGGAATATACTTCCTTGAAGTTAATGGTAAGATCGTAAACAAAATAGTCAAGGTAAAATGATGTCAATATATTTAGGAGGAATAATGAGATGTGTACTTTGCTTTGTGTGTGTCATATTCGTAACATTTGGCCACGCACAGATCTCATTCTCGGAACATCCTCTCGCTCCGAGCTACAATAATCCATGGTACGTCTTTGGCATTGATATTGACAACGACACTGATATCGATGCGGTAGCTTCGGGACGCTTAGGACACAGTCTTACCTGGTGGGAGAATATCGATAATGTCAATTTCACCCAGCATGATATTTCCATCACTTCCTACTTTGCGATGGGCGTTCACGCGGTCGATATCGACAATGTGGAATTGACTTCAGCATGCACGATATCAGCGGCAGGAAAGTTGCACATAATGAGATGATTCCTGGTGTATATTTCATCCAAAGTGGAGGGATCGTATGCCAAAAGATAATAAAAATCCAATGAGTTTCTGGGCAGTAGTCTCGTGCCTAATATTACAGGCCGTTGTCTCCTCTGCCCAGGTTTCATGGAACATTCACCTCATACATGATAACACGCATGGGACCTCGAGTATTTACGTCTGCGATCTGGATAATGACACCGACCTCGATGTAGTAGGCGCCGTACTCGAAGATAATCAAATGGTCTGGTGGCGTAATGAAGGTGGTTATCCCATCACCTGGACAAAATTCATCATCGCGTACAACTTCTTCCAGGCGTTCTCCGTATATGCCGCCGACATTGATAATGACGGTGATCAAGATGTCATTGGCGCCGCTGGCGCCGGTGACGAAATCGCCTGGTGGTCGAACAATGGCGGCAATCCTATTCAGTGGTCAAAATATACGATCAGGTATGCTTATGATTTTGCCCACGAAGTCTATGCCCATGATCTGGATATGGACGGAGACATGGATGTTTTCGGTGCATCGACCAATCTCGATCTGATAAGCTGGTGGCGTAATGATGGCGGAAATCCGGTTCAATGGACAGAACAGACGAT
>JBAUFP010000247.1:0-4345 GCA_049679205.1 bacterium
TTCTGTTGGTTGGCCGAGATGTGCCCGTTACTCCAGGGGCTTTTCGCACGCGAATACCGGAAATGAATTCCTCCTATCATATTCTTCCAGTGAGAATGTTGTCGTGTCGCCGGCATTATACAAATGCGCTCTTAAATCCATATGTTTAAGGATTTTTCGGATTCTTCTGACCTCAAAGAAACCGAGCGTCTCAAAAGTGTCCAGTTCGAAACGGGCACGGTTCGCCTCAATTATCAAGTATGCAGCATACCCTTTGATTCTATTACGGTGCCTACGATAGACTTCGGAGAGGATGATGGTTTTGTTGTTTCTGGTCTTGCGGCTGACAATTATTGTATCTTGCTTGTTGTGCTCTTTCAAGAAGACGGGATCAATATAGAAGATCAATAGGCCGCCGGGGTTCAAATGGCGATGAAAATTATTGAGCGTCTTACGTAGTTCTTCATAGTCTTGCAGATAACACATCGCATCAAAGCAGGTGATGATATCGTAGGTTCTGTTGAGTCTGAAATCTCTCATATCACCTCGCAAGTAGGTCACTTCTGGGTTTCTCTTGCGGGCGATTCGGAGCACACCGTTATTCAAATCAAGGCCCGTTACATCGAATCCCTTTTTGAGATATCTATCTTCGAGCCCGGTGCCACAGGCAACATCAAGAAGTCTCTTACCGTTTGATTTAAGATGGCGTTTGATGATTTTTTTTAGAACCACAACATCTCTTTTTCGGTTCTCAGGTGTACATATGAAGTCGTATGAAGACGCCAGTTCATTGTAGAACCGGAAACGTCTCGATGTTTTGTTTTTTTTTCTGTTCATTTTGAATTCAAGTGAGAATTCAAAGAAAGTCTTGGAAACTTAAACGATCAGCTTTTTGTTGCTACATTGATGTCATCGAACAGTACTGCCGGGTAATAACCAGTATAAGCCGGATATATTGTATTCTCGATGCCGATAACGCGCTTCATGACTTCATATATGTTCCCGGCAATCATGGCATCTTTGATCCTGCCAACTATTTCACCCTTCTCAACATATAAGCCAGGGGATAAACCGATCGAGAAATCACCGTTGGGAATGTTCCCGCTATGAGCACCCAGCGCACCGCAGACGATGATACCTTTATCCATTTCATGTATCAATTGCCGGAACGCTTTTTCCCCTCTTTCAAAGGTGATGTATTGAAGCGCCGGCGCAGGTTTCGTAGATATCGTATCGCCTGCCCAGCGTGAAGTCTTGAAGCCGTGACCACTTGGCTTGACGTTCAATTTTGCTGCATAATTAAGATCATAGTAGTAATTCTTGAGAATACCTTTATCTACTATTACGTGTCTCTTGCACGCGACACCTTCATCATCAAAAGCCCGGGCGCCTGGTCTTGTGTCTTCGAGCGGGTCGTCGACAATCGTTAGTTTCTCGTTGAATACTCTCTCGCCCAATCGGTTGGCAAGGGGCGATTGCTTGTGATAAAGGGATTCGCCGCTGGTTGCACTCTGCAGGCGCCAGATGAGAGCATACATTGCTTCGGGCATGAACAGAACCTTCAAGCGGCCGCCGGAAGTATCCAATTCCTTTTCACCCTGGTTGTACAATTCAGCTAACATGCTCAAGTCTGATTCATCCACTCTTTGAAAGGCTGTGAAAGCAAATGATTGGTCAATCCCGGTTGCTGATCCCGGATACAATATCATGATCGTAATAGAATAGTAAGAAGCGTTTGTGGATAGATCTGTTCCCGCGGTATTGAGAATTTTCATTCTACTGATTGCTGTCCTGGCATAGATGTTGACCTGCCCTTTTGTTTTTTGTTCTAGAAATGAAAATATCCTTCTGCATTCGTCGGCAATTGCAGTGTTTGTCGTCTGCGTAATATTGTCATCATAGGTATTCAGCGTCGGTACGGTTCTGGTCAGGGGAAAATCGAATTTCACGTCGACGCCGCCTCGGAGCGATTCCAAAGCGTTCTGCACCAATTCTTCTGCATTATTCAGGCTTCGGGTATAGGCAAATCCGAGTTTCTGGTTCTTCACCAAGCGGATGCTGACGCCCGATTGCATCGTACTCTGGACATCCTTAAGTTTTGTATCTTCGAACCTGATCGTGTTCTGGGTTTGCTCCAGAGAATAGAGTTCAGCCTGATCACTGTGTGCTTTGGCAAGGGCAATTGTTTTTTCCATGTTATGCTCCTCCGATGATTAAGTTGCTAATAATAAGGTGTGGTGTTCCATAGCAAGAGCGAATGTTTGTTTGACCTTTGCCACAGCCTCCCGTTTGACTTAATTTCAAATCCCTGCCGATTGCCTGAATGTTTTTTAATGTGGTATACAGATTACCTGAGATATTTATGTCCCGAACCATCTTGCCAATCTTGCCATTGTTAACTGCGTAGCCATATTGGGCGCCGAAGGTGAAGTTCTCGCCGCTTGTCTGTCCACCTTTTGCATCGATAATGTAGAAGCCATCTCCCAACATTTCGAGGAGTCCTTCAAATGTTTCATTCCCTGGTTCAATAAAAATTGTACCCATTCTGATTATTGGCGCGTAGCGATAATCCTCGGCAATACAGTGTCCGTTCAATGGTTCATTAAAAGCATCCGCAGTCCTCCTGGAGTGTAGCCGGCCAACAAGGACACCGTTCTTCAGCAATTGGGTTCTTTTCGCGGCTACTCCTTCGTCATCATATTTGTAGTGTCCGAGTTGATTAGGTAGTGTTGGATCATCAATGATGTTTACTATTTCATTACCCAGTTGTGCTCCTATTTGCATCTTTTGTCGCATCGAACGATTGTTTTCGATGATGTCGGCTTCTGAGAAATGACCAAATGCTTCGTGCGTGAAAACACCACCTAGACTGTGATTGACAATGGCGTTATGTCGGCCACCCTCTATCGGTTGGGCCTTCAGCAAAGCGGCAGCGATACGGGTTTTGTTCTCGAATTCATCCTCGCGGTTTCTCAGTATCTCAAATCCATTACTGCCGCCAGCGGCGACCCGGACGTTCTGAATGAGAGTTCCATCGCGGCTTGTGATCAACCCGTTGACACGCGTTGTTACCAGATCTTCTCTTATTTCACTACCGTCAGTGTTCACAAAATGCTTTTCCCTGATGAGCTCGACATAATTGATATTTGTTGTCGCAATGGCTTTGTTTTCTAAAATGAGTGAATTGTAAGTCTTGATAAGCTCCAGTTTTTCGTCGATCGTGATGAGACGTGGATCCTCTTTTAGTTCAGGAACGTAGTTGTCTTTTATGATCTCGGTTTCTGCAAAGATCACAGGTTGCGTAGTGAAATTCGCCATCAATTGCGCATTCTCGATGGCGGTGCTGATGGCTTTTTCGTGATCTTTTGCACTGGTAAACGCTACCGAAGAATATCCTCCTTTGTTTAGCACACGCAACACGTACCCATCAGTAGTGTTGCTTCCGATTTCGCTTAATTCCTTGCCGTTGAAAGAGATCCTTGTTTCCTTTTTGATCTCATGACGGATATCGGCATAGTCTGCTTTGACCTTCATTAGTATTGATTTCATTTTCTCGAACATTTCAACTCCTATCAATAATGCACACCACTATTCTGCGCTCAATACAAATCAATCAAGGCTGTTTAGAATTGCCGCCGCCTTATCTTTAATTGTCCAATTAACAAATACCGGAATCAGTTCCGGTGACAAATCCTCTCGTCTTACTACTCTCCCTTCAGGGTAAATGCTGTCTACTTTGAAAACATAGATGCCCACCGGCGCTAATAGTGTTTCTCGGCTATGGGGTTGAGCATTGAAGGCTGCACTAGTCAGAAGGTCACCTGCACCTGGATAAAAAATGGTGTCATTCTCAAATTCAGAGACCGCGTCCGCCTTTTCAGTGACTGCCAGCGAATCGCCGTCGGACCAAGGAATAAGCGTGTAGCGGATCCTTCTCCGCGGTGGTTCAATAACTCGATTGCCGATAGGAAATACCTCCTGGTTTAGATATTCAAATGCCGCAACATCCTGAGCTATGACCCGGAGGAAACTGTCCCGGTTTAAACCCACGCGTTCGAGGTCGCGTGCTGGGTCGAGAGAGAGGGAAAACAGGAATGCCGCAAACTTTAGATCGCTGCCCCAGGAAGTCAGGGCATACCCTCCTTCGACAATGGCCGAAGGAGGCAAATCGTTGAATACATCAGATACTGGTTCGTATCTTGTGCTGTCAACATCGAGGATGTCTTGTCGGAGAACGTCCTGTTGCCATGTTACCAGGTCAAGCTGCGAGTCAATGCTGGCAAAATCGAAGAGACAAATACCGGTACCATGCGCCTTCTTCACCGCAGCAACCTGCCATTTTGCCGTTTCCTGCATATCGGGCCAA
>JBAUFP010000248.1:0-4346 GCA_049679205.1 bacterium
AAGCAGAGCTATCATGAGGACACTTATGTGGCATGCTGGTCTCCGTTTTAAAAAAAGAGCACAAGAATCTTCTGTTGATAGTCTGAGGTAGTGTGGCAAAAACATCGGTTCAAGAACTCGCTGAGTATGGCCAGAGTGTCTGGTTGGATTACATAAGTCGGTCATTGATTGATACCGGAAGATTGAAGAATTTGATTGATGATGGCGTGTGTGGTTTGACATCGAATCCATCCATTTTCGACGAGGCAGTCAGCAAGAGTAATGATTATGATCCGTACATAAAGTCATTGAAGGATAATCACAGAACAACATTCGAAATATATGACGACATAACAGTGAGAGATGTTCAAGATGCGGCTGATCTATTTCTACAAGTGTATGAAGAGACCGAAGGATTAGACGGTTATGTGAGTCTTGAAATTAATCCCGATCTCGCACATGATGTCGAAGCGACGATAGCCGAGGGCCGGCGTTTGTATGAAAAGGTGAATCGGGCGAATGTAATGTTTAAGGTGCCGTCAACCGAAGCCGGGTTTCCAGCGATTACAGCCTTGTTGGCCAACGGCATAAATGTAAATGTAACGCTCATCTTCTCTCGGCAACAGTATATTAGCACAACCGAGGCATATTTGCACGGCTTGGAGAAATTGGCAGAAAGTGGTGAGGATTTGCGTACGGTAAGGGCAGTTGCCAGCGTTTTCGTCAGCCGTGTTGATACCCTGGTTGATAATTTGATCGATACGAAATTGCATAGCGAATCGAATGGCGCGCACGCGAAACAGTTGGAAGAACTCAAAGGTATGGCGGCCGTTGCCAACTCGGCGATCATATATGATAAATACATGGCAGCATTCTCGAGTGACAGATTCATACATTTGGCGGAGAAAGGTGCAAATGTTCAGAGATTGCTCTGGGGTTCGACCAGCACCAAGAATCCGGCGTACAGCGATATCAAGTATGTTACGGAGTTGATCGGGAAAAACACGGTGAATACCATACCTCAGGCAACGCTCGAGGCCTTTCTCGATCACGGTACAGTAAAAGAGGCACTACCCGGTGACCTGTCCAGGGCTTTAGAGAAGATTGGCAGGCTGCAGCAGTTTGGCATAGATATCAACGATGTATGCAAGAAACTACTCGATGATGGGGTGGTTGCCTTTCAGAGGTCATTCGATTCACTGTTACAGGCAATCCAAGACAAGGCTCGAAAGTTGAGTAAATAACGGGTTTTTGCTCTAAATTCTTGACAAAACTAAACTTTTAGCTATAATAGGTGTCTAAAGGGCGAATAGCTCAGTTGGCGAGAGCGTCTCTCTTACAAGGAGAAGGTCACCCGTTCAAGTCGGGTTTCGCCCATGTGTAATAAAAGGAGAGGAATGTGCTCAAGGGGCAACGAGGTATAAGAGGGGGATTAAGGCCCCATCTTGAGGATCCCTACCTGACAAGAAAGAGCTACAAAGAGCCAACTGTCTGCCCGCGTTGTGGTTTGGTATATCGTCACCGGCGTTGGCAGAAGATGCCTGATTTTGACGCAGAATCGGCGGTTGCCCGCCACAAGTGCCCTGCGTGCCGTAAAGAAGAGGATCACTATGTCATGGGGATCGTCTATATTTCAGGGGATTTCTATATACCTAGGCGTGATGAAATGGTAAATATGTTAAGAAATGAGGAAAGAAAGAGTCTGACACATAACCCTCTTGATCGGATTATGGGCATCGTTGAAGAAAAATCAGGTATGAGGGTAGAGACCACCTCGGAAAGTCTAGCCGTGCATCTGGGGCGTATGCTCTATCATGCTTATGGTGGTGAAGTTGAATATAAATTTTCCGAGGATCAGAAATTGGCAAGGGTTTTTTGGCATAGAAAAAATAAGGAGGATAGATGAAAATAAAGCCACTTTATGACCACATTCTTGTTGAGCGAATAGAAGAGGAAGTGAAGAAAGGCGGAATAATCATTCCAGATACGGCTAAAGAGAAGCCTCAGCAGGGGAAAGTAATCGCGGTTGGTAGTGGACGCAGGGACGAGAAAGGAAATCGGATTCCACTTGAGACCAAGAAGGGCGACACCATTCTTTTTGGCAAGTATGCGGGAACCGAGATCAAGATTGAAGATAAAGATTACCTAATAATTCGTGAGGATGATATTTTAGGTATTGTTGAAAAGACGAAATAAAAAGGAGACAGAAAATGGCAGCTAAAGAAATTAAATTCAATGAAGAGGCGAGACGATCAATACAAAGAGGCGTCAAACTGCTCTCCGATGCGGTCAAGGTAACCCTTGGTCCGAAGGGCAGAAATGTCATCCTGGAAAAGAAATTCGGCGCGCCCACGATTACCAAGGACGGCGTTACAGTTGCAAAAGAGATTGATCTCGAGGATAAATTTGAGAATGTAGGTGCCCAGATGGTAAAAGAGGTTGCATCCAAGACCTCTGATGTCGCAGGTGATGGTACGACGACTGCTACAATACTTGCCGAAGCCATTTATCGCGAAGGCTTGAAGACGGTAACGGCAGGTGCGAATGCCATGGAAGTCAAGAAGGGCATTGATAAAGCCGTTGAGGTTGTTGTGGCTGCTTTGAAAAAGCTGTCGACACCGATCAAGGGTTCAACCGATATTGCTCAAGTCGCAGCGATTTCCGCGAACAACGATGAGACAATTGGCAAATTGATTGCCGATGCGATGGAAAAAGTGGGCAAAGATGGTGTGATTACGGTTGAAGAGGCAAAGGGTATGGAAACCACGCTCGATGTCGTCGAGGGTATGCAGTTTGACCGCGGATATCTTTCGCCGTATTTCATCACTAACCCCGAGCGCATGGAATGCGTGCTTGAAGATGCCTATATTCTACTTTATGAAAAAAAGATCAGCGCGATGAAAGATCTGGTGCCAATGCTGGAAAAGGTTGCGCAGAAGGGCCGGCCGATCGTGATTATGAGTGAGGAAGTCGAGGGCGAGGCCTTGGCTACGCTGGTGGTTAACAAGATTCGCGGTACATTAGCGTGTGCAGCGGTTAAGGCACCGGGCTACGGAGACCGCCGTCGGGCGATGCTTGAGGATATCGCGGTACTTACCGGCGGAAAATTGATCTCCGAAGATATTGGTATCAAGCTGGAGAACGTTCAGGTATCAGATCTTGGTTGTGCAAAGCGCATTACGATCGACAAAGAGAACACAACGATCGTTGAGGGCGCAGGTAAGAAGGACGATATTCGGGCTCGAATCGGTCAGATAAAGAATGAAATCGAAGACACTACATCAGATTACGATAAGGAGAAGTTGCAGGAACGTTTGGCCAAGCTGGCCGGCGGAGTAGCGGTTCTGAATGTTGGTGCCGCAACCGAAGTCGCGATGAAGGAAAAGAAAGCACGGGTTGAGGACGCGCTTCACGCGACACGCGCCGCGATTGAGGAAGGCATTGTGCCCGGCGGTGGTGTTGCCTTTATTCGTTCCCTACCAGAGCTTGCTAAGATGAAACTGCCCGGTGATCAGCAGATCGGGGTGGAGATCGTTAGACGTGCCCTGGAAGAACCGACCCGGCAGCTGGCAGCAAATGCCGGTAAAGAAGGCTCGGTGATTGTTGAGCAGGTGAAGAAAGATAAGTTGAGCGTCGGATACAACGTGATGACTGAGAAATTCGAAGATATGGTAGCCGCCGGCATCATAGACCCGACTAAGGTCAGTCGCACCGCGCTGCAGAATGCCGCGAGCATTGCTTCGCTACTGGTGACCACCGAGGCCGTAGTTGTGGAGAAACCAGAAGAGGATAAGCCATCCATGGCGCCGCCCGGCGGCGGATATGGTGGTGAGTATTAATAACGCAATCTAGGAGGTTGGGGTCAAGGAGGCGCAGGCATTCGTGCCTCCTGGCCCTGACTCTCCTCTTGCTGACAAATGCCCACCTACGAGTACGAATGTATAGAGTGCAAATACACATTTGAGGAATTCCAGAAGATTACGGACAGACCGCTGATCGAGTGCCCGAAGTGCGGTGGGAAAATACGGCGCTTGATAAGTGGCGGTGCAGGCTTGATATTCAAGGGCAGTGGATTTTATGTGACCGATTACAAGAGATCCAATCTGCCGCAAAAAAAGGAGGCGAGGGGTACCCAACTCAAAAAACCCGACGCGAAGCCCAAGCCACCGGCAACCGTTCCTGGTGAGTCACAAGACTGAACCCGTTATCTAGACCCATGCCTAATATTGCGAGATTTCTGATCATTCTCGGTGTAGTATTCATCATGCTCGGCGCTGTTTTCTTGCTCTTTCCTCGAATCCCACTTTTTAGATTGGCGGGTGATTTTATTTTGAAAAAAACAACCTCGCTTTTGTGTTCCCAATTGC
>JBAUFP010000249.1:0-1680 GCA_049679205.1 bacterium
TTCTTTCGTTCTTATACGCCTTACCAGACGTTCGATCTCGCGCATCGCCGATAAAACCGTCTCATCCTTAATATAGTAGTACTTACCGTCTTGACGTGTATCGTAACGCACAAGATCGAGCTCACGCAGAGACCGTAACGCATCGCAAATAGTCTGGAGCGATAACCCGAATTCCGACGCGATGCATGTTGGTCTCATTTCATTCTTAGCTAATACCTTAAGCAGTTCGTACGCAGTGGGGTTGCCCAAAACCCTGCATATTCGCGAGCTCCGATAATGTAGCTCTGGTGTCTTTTTCCTCATATATATTATACAAATTACGCATCAAAGTGTACAACGGTCATTCAGTCAGTAAATACGCCCATTGGCGTATCAACTGACTCAGGACAGAGGACATGCTGTTAACTATTATCGATATTTATGGGTTGGATCTTTAGGGCAAACAATATCCAGCTGACATATAATGCGGAAAAAATTACGGTTTATTGGTCAATATTGAGCGTAGTAGACGCGGTACTTGCCATCCGACTTTCTGAACCATGCCCGGATCGGTGCCGGATGCACAATACCGCCAAAGGCAAGCACTCGCTCACCTTCATAGCGAGCCAACACCCTAAGGCCAAGACTGCAACTGGCAAGGATCACATTTTCCTCGGTGACGCTGTCTATGTTCAATTTCAGACCACTCATCTGGACATTTATCGAATCCACCTGCGCAAAGAATTGTCCAATCGCTTGGGTGATTTCATTATATGTCATGCCACTCAGATCCTCATATAATGGATCGATATAACCAAACACCTCTGCGACATTTTCCGTCTCGAAGTATTTTTCAAGATCTCTAATATCTCCTTTAAGTTTCTTCTTCTCGGTCGGGTACAGTTGCCAAATGACAATAATTACAGCGATGATCGTGACAACAACAAGAATCTTCTTCATGCCGACATTATCAACAAGATCCCCAGTGCAAAGAAAAGCAATGCCGTTAGTAATTTTATCGTGGGAATTCTAGCGCTTAAAGACTTGGCAATCGCTTTCGTCGAAACCAATACCGCGAGCAGTGATATCAAAATCAACGGCAGAACAAACATGATGTTATAGATCAGAAGTATGAGCATGGGTTTCATACGCCAGCCAGTCCTAGATATCATGAAAGTTATCGTTGGTAAATAAATCTGTCCGGTGCAACCAAATTCAAGAAATGAAACGATAAGGCCGGCGACAAACGAACCGAAAATGATACCCCTGACTGCGGTTCTCGCCTTGATGTCACGGTGAATGCGTTGCTTAATACCCAGGGGTAACTGCAGAATCATTTTGTCATACGCGCCCCGGCGTGCATAGGTGAAATCGCGCAGGCTCAATAATCCGAGGACTAAAGCGATGATACCAAAACACAAAAAGATGATTTTTGCGACAACATCATATCCAACCAGGTAATTCAATAGGTTATATGCACCTACGCCAATAAGGAAATAGGCAATGAACACGGCGGCAATAAAGGATACGGCCATGAAAATGATATCTCTACGCCTACGTCCTAAGAACAACAAATAACTGACAAAGAAGACAATTGTAGCAAAAGCACACGGGTTTACGCCATCGAGAAGCCCGGCGAATACTATGCCTAACAGTGAAAATTGATCAAACCTCTGCAAAATGCTTTTCTCAGCGCCCTGC
>JBAUFP010000250.1:0-2907 GCA_049679205.1 bacterium
GCGTAATCGAGGTCAATCAGCAAGCCCTGGTCGAAGGTAAAAAACCCGCTACCTACCGGCCAATCTTACTGGGGATCACGCGGGCCTCACTTTCTACTGAATCGTTCTTCTCGGCGTCTAGTTTCCAAGAAACAACAAAGGTTCTGGCTGACGCAGCGGTTGAGGGTAAGATCGACCGTCTTGAAGGCCTTAAGGAAAACGTTATCGTCGGTAGAATAATCCCGGCTGGAACCGGGGTCAGGGACTATCAGTCCATTATTCTGGAACACGAAGCGGCTGAGGCTCAGGCAATATAGAATAGTAGAATAGAAAAAGGCCCGGTCCGGGCCTTTTTTTTTTGCTAGAGAAGACTCATCACGAATCCGGTGATTATTGGTACTGAAAAATTGTCGTCTAAGGGTAGCGGCAAGGCTTCGAAAACTGAAGCCGCGAGTGCCCCGATGATCAGATGGCCAAGGGGCAGTTCCCCGGTGAAGAGAAATAATAAGTATGCGGTCAGGAGTGATGCCCCGAGAAAACCGATGCTACCCAAAACTGTCTTATTTTGAAATATCCTGGGACTTCTTATGTTCTGTCCGAAAATTGCGGCAAAGGTATCACCGACAATTATAAAGGAGCAGGCCGTAACGACGATTGGTTTACTGTACAGGAGTGACGTAACCAAACACCCAAGCAGCAAGTATGACGCGCCGCTCAAGCGCCTTATCTCCCGGCGTCGCAAGAATGAACCAAAAAAGAGTATGAATGCCTCTTTTATGCCGTTAACATGAAGACGCAAAAAATCGACCACCACAATAGCCCCGCACACCATGATAAGGAGCAGACGGCCCCTTGGTTCTGGAGATAATTGATAGGTTACGGGAATAAAAATCGCCCAGAGATTAAGAAGTTTTCTGAATACTTCGGCTCTTACTAGAATCTGTACCCCGCGGAAAATTTGTTTGTATTATCCAAATCCGGATGAGTCATGAAAGCATAATCAACTGTGAACCTCTTATACTGCAAACCGATGCCAAGCGTATAGTCACCACGATAGATACCGAAACGGCCAAAGAGAAGATCCTTGTAGCCGTATTCTAAACCCATGTTCACGTCGAATCCAGCAACATCGAGAACTTTGATAATATCCGTTTCAAATGTTACTGTTGAATTGAGCGCCTTTATCGGTAATACTGGAGCCACACCCAAGGCGATTTTCGGTAGTATAGTTTCTTTAAGACCACTACTCCAGAGCAGTGGTGATAGTATGAAATCACGGACCGTAATACCCACCCGCAGATAATCGGTTCTGAATGCGGCTCCCAAATCAACTCCCCCACCAAAACCGGTTATCGCATTCAAGTTACGGTAGAATACCTTAATGTTCGCACCGAAAGACAGACGCTCATTTCCCTTTGATCCGTTAACGTAAAACAGCATGTCAGAAGTGCCAACCGTATCGTATGGTATCGGCAGATTATTGCTTCCCGGTGGTGCAGTAGTATCGGGTAGCGTCGTGAGCTTTATACCGCTCGTATGCACGTACTGCAGGCCAAAACCGATGCTCATATTGCCCCGTGGTAAAACAACCGCCCCAAAATCGTTCTTCACCAGACCGGAAAAATTCTCAGCATGCATCAGATGAACACTGCGCGGGATGAAGAAAGTGCCGGCTGGATTGAAGTAAAGAACAGTCGGCTCTCCGAACAGTGCAATCCCCGTCCCCCCCATGGCGCTTGAACGTGCACCAACCTGTAATTCCTGAAACTCTCCAGCGTATTTTGTCCCCATTAAAAGAGTGGGGATAATGATTAGAATTATGTTGCGATACATGTAACACCTGCCTTCATTGTTTTATTAATTCTTCGCCCGTGTCCCTGCAGGCCTTTCAGCCTGACATGAAACACATACTCACCAGGCGGCACCAGTTTGTTATCACCATCCCGTCCATCCCAAACAACCAGGTATTCGCCCGGTGCTCGTCTTATCCCCTCAATGAAATCGCGTATCTTCTCGCCTTGTTGATTCATGATTGTGATGTAGATGCGCGCCTCATCGGTGAGGTAAACGGCCAATGTAGTGCCCGGTCGGTCGCTCGAGAATTTTTTTGGAAAACAACCGACCACAAAGCCATCTACTGCCAGCCAGAGGTATTGTCCACCTCTTTGCTCGGCTATGAAAACCTGACCGTATCGGCGCCAGATAGTAATTCCCCGTGGTGATAGAAATTCACCCTGCCCGGTGCCGGTCCGGCCCACCGAAATAATGTAGTTCAAGTTATGATCGAACTTGTGTATCTGATTATTGATTTCATCGGTTATATAGATACTTCCGTAATAATCGACGGCAATATACAAAAAGTGACCGTCGACCAGACCCAGATCAGAACTCTGGACCGAACTCAAAAATCTTCCGTGCCGGGAGAATTTTGAAACGCGCGTCCCGTAGTTGTCTGTTATCACCACGAAATCGTCCTTATGACGGTTGTGAGCGGACTGTGCATCAATCACCTCAATCCCCATGGGTTGATAAATCTCGCCATATGCACGGCCCTCGATCCCGAAATAGGATACGAGTGAATCCTCGGGCGAAAAGACATAGACTTTGGAACTATCAAAATCGGTCACGTAGAGGTTATTCTCCGAATCATAACAAACGTCGAACGGACGCCCAGGAGTCGGGATTTCGCCCACCTGCGCAATCCTGCCCTCATTGTATTGCAGCTTGACGATCCGCTTATTGCCGAAATCAGCAAGTGCAATCAAGCCCTCGACATTCACCGCGATGCCCTTTGGGTCGGAAAACATGCTTGTATCTCCATATACTTTAACTGAAGCAAACCCTATGTTGTATACGATTTGACCAACACCCGAATTTACGGCAAAAACCGCCAGTTCATCATCATCCTTACGCGTCTTAGGGTCATCC
>JBAUFP010000251.1:0-2565 GCA_049679205.1 bacterium
GGCCAATGCTCTTTTCGGAGGTTTGGAGCGGTAATGAGTCATTTGCAGGGGTCAATGAAACATGGGAGAGAGAAGTTAGACTTCATTTTCGCGATAATGCTGATTTTAATGCATTGCTTGAGTACAACAAAAATATGCTTAATTCGGCACCATTAAACGCAGTACTCATCACCAATGGTGATTACGATACCTATCCTGCTTGGCTACTTCAGGGTAAAGGCATACGGGCTGATATTCTGATCGTGAATCGAAGCCTTCTCAATCTTAAGGATTATGCGAGATTTCTGATTCAGCACGGATTGCCATTAGCGATTTCTGAACAGGAGCTCGAAGGAATAAGGCACAACAAATCGAATGACAAATTCCTGACGATCTCTGATCAACTGATTCATATGCTCTTGAAGCAGACTAGTCGGCCAGTAGTTTTGTCAACGACCGTATACGAGCCCAGACAGTACGGGTATCCGCTGAAGCTTTCCGGTTTGATATATGAGATAAGTGAATCCGGTATCGATGTTACGCGTACTAAGCAGCTTCTCTACAAGTTTTTTGAATTCGATAAATTATTTTCTCAGCCCATTGATTCTTTCGATGTTAATATTCAGAACATGGCAAAGAATTACGCAGCCACTGCGTTCAGTCTATCATCGGTCTTTGATGAGTCACATGAATACGCAGAAGCCATAGAGGCTCTTGAATTCGCCAGACGTTTTGCCGATGAGCCGATGTTTTACTACAATGAGGCACAAATCTATTTCAAGATGGGTAAGGAAAAAGAAGCAGATCAGATACTTGAACAGTTGTTGCAGCTAGAAGCAGGGGATCTACGGTTGAGAAAAGAGGTTGCACGTATTTACTATGAGAACGCCATGAACGATAAAGCGGTAAGCATCCTTGCCGGTGTTCTCCAAGAACAGCCTGCAAATAAGGAAATACTTGATTTGATTAGAGAATATCAGGGGGAGTGATCGAATACACTACTACTGAGATTTTTGAGTTATATAAGAGATTCAAACAAGGTGATGAAAAGGCATTCGAGGCGCTTTATGATCGATTGAGCGGTGGCTTGTTCAATTACTGCGTTCGATTGCTTGGTGACTGGCATCTTGCCGAGGACGTTTTAGTGGTAACCTTTACAAAACTTGCGAATTCAAACCTTGACGAGCGTGGAAATCTCAAGGCATGGTTATATCGGGTGGCTACGAATGCTTGTTATACTTTATTCAGAAAGAAAAAGAGCGAATTGAAATACTATGAACAGCAATTGAGATCAGCAATGGGTAATCCGGGCCCTGATTTTGTGAAAGAGCTCAGAATCCGAAAACTGCTGACTGAGTTACCTGAGTACCAAAGGATTGTTGTTGTGTTGAAGTTCTACGAGCGGATGACGTATCAGGATATTGCTGATGTCCTTTGTTGTCCTCTGGGAACAGTAAAATCAAGGATGCATCATGGGTTAAAAAAACTAAGAGAAGTAATAAAGGGTGATCAATGAACTGTTCAGAAGCAAAAAAATACTTGACTGATTATGTGCTAGAAGAACTGGATCCTGAACTTCAGATACAGGTGAATGAACATCTTGCGATCTGTAAGAAATGTGCCGGGCAAGTACTACAAACAGCGGCGGTAATTGATAGCTTCAAAGATTCGGCGAGATTCAAGCCTACGCCGGGCGTTTATGGAAGGATTACCGATCAGATCAGAGTACCAAAGCCCGAACGTTCCCGAATCTTTGGAATGCCGAGAAGCTTGGTATTTGCGTTGGGCGCATTCTTGTTCGGTATTGTCGTAACGAGATCAATAGATTTCATCATAATGAATGTCAGGGAACCTTCAAGCATAGAGGTTAGGCAGGAAGCACCGCGGAAAGTACCGTTTTCAGATACGGTTGAGTTCTATTCGGTACCGGCGAAGAATCTAGCAAGAATATAGAACTAATCTGATTGGTATTCAGATACCGATTTCTTTCCTGGCTGCGATGCTGAGGATATATGTGACTGTTGGGTCTTTTAAAATGCCCGTTAATTTTTCATACACAGCAGAGTTGCGTTCTTTCAATCTGTCGATGGTTTTTTTCAGCAAAGAGTAACTTGGTTCTGATTTCTGTAATTCACTCTGGACATCTTTGATTTCCTCAATTATGACTTCTTTCTGTTCTGCGGCAATTTCATCTGATGTCCCTACTTCCCTGACGAGCTCTGTGATATTTTCAAAGACACTCGCAGGGATCACCTGGTTCTGGTCCGGTGTTGGGAAGAATATATCTAACTGGTACTCATCTTCGACGATATCAATGCCTTTAGGAGTTGCCGCGCACCCACAAATAGACTTCCTTCGAGCGGTTTTTGCAGTTCTATAAGCCCTTTTTCCTCCAGGTAGATGGCATTGAATTGAAGCTCTTTTAAACTGACGTTAAGATTCTCCTGGAATTCCTTTGGTGTTATTCGACCGTACGGATGATCCTTGAAGGATTCGTACAGCATTTCGAGAATTTTCCGGCGGATTTCTTGATTGGTCACGGAGAATTGTATGCATAACTTGTCCACAGTCAATATGTAGTAACAC
>JBAUFP010000252.1:0-2845 GCA_049679205.1 bacterium
GCTGAGTGATGTGCTTTCTCGGCCAACCAATGGGCCAGGGTAACCCAACCAATCGCTGCGATAATGTCAAGGGGAGCATACACAGGTAAGAGATAACGATCAAATTTCTTGGTGCCCAAAGTCATGACGATGGTAAAGATGAGCACAAAAATTAACAAACCGAAAACGGTTGTTCGAGTTTCAGATCGATCAAGTGGTTCTCGCTTTTTGATATAGCCGACAATTGCCCCCAGCAAGCCGATAAGTACTACTGGTGTACTGCGCCAAAGGTAGGTTAGCGGGTAGAAATAAAAGAATTCGATGCCTAGATCACCACTCTCGCTGATCGTTCCGTTGAAAAAAATGGGAGTCTTGTGCCCTTTTTCTGCGTACTCTTGGGCCTGGCTCAAAACGGAGGTCAGCGTTTGTTGTGGTGCCACCCACATCGCCGGCCACAGGAGTACGAAGAACAATAAAGCTACCAATCCCCAGACCATTAGAGGCCACAGATATCCCCATATCCGCTGGGAGTGGCTGATTTCCTCATGTGTAGAAAAGGTTCTAGCAAAATCCAACAGGGTGATCAGCCCCACAGTGGGGATGATAATGAAACCAGGGGACTTCGTCAGACAGCCCAGCCCAGCCGCAACCCCGGAGATGATTAGGTCGAGGATATTTCGCCGGTGTAGATAACTGATGAAGGCGAGTATTGAAAGAAACAACAAACTGCTTAATGAACCATCGGTATGTAAGATGCGCGTTAGGGCAATGTGGAATGGATCGAAGGCAATTAACAGTAAACCCAGGATAGCTGCTGGAGTGCCGATCAGACGTTGGGCATAAAAGAATCCCAGTATAAGGACTAAGGCGTTCCCTAAGACAATGAAATACCGACTTGCGACCAATATTTCCAGAGGCTGGATCTGGGCGACTCTCCGCAGATAGCGGTCCAGTTTTAGAGGGCGGATTAACTGTCCCATTCCACTGGCGCGATATTCTGGGTATCTGACTAGGAAACCAGCCACCCCGGCCCACATGGTCGTCACCCCAGGATGTTCTTTTTGATAGGTTGAAGCAAAGTCTCGTTGTCCGAGGGCAAAGTAAAAGTTAGCCGAACGGAACAACCAATTGTTTTCATCAGGGGTCACAAATCGGTCAAGAGCCATTATCCGTGGCAACACAATAGCCAATAGGATGACGGTAATCCCAACGAGCACAATGAGCATGCGTTTCTGTTTCAGCTTCACTAGAGACTCGCAACCTTCCGCTGATTGGACTTCATTCATGTTCACTAATATACTACACCTTTAGGTCGAAATATTCTGTAATGTCGATGAGTTTACCAAATTTTCATACCTGTCAGTCCAACTGCTTTCACCAAGGAACCCACTCTTCGGGTGCTTACCCCTTTCAGGTAGGCTTCCTGGACCACAGACAACAAGGCTTTCTCTGCTGGCCGACAAGGCTCAAGCAAACTGGGGAAGTAACTGCCCTTCCACAATTTGCGGATCGCCAATTCGACCTCTCCAACCCTCGTCTTCCAGGAACGTTCCCGGTAGCCGTTGTGGTAATTGCTTCGCTAAGGCGTGCGCTCATGCTTGCCAGCGCCTACCTGCTGCTCGACTTCCACTTCTATCAGCATTTGACTGAGCAGCTGTCCGCCTTCGCGTAGAAATTCGGCGTCATCATCCAATCCGATTTTGGTAAGGTACTGTTTCAATGCTATAGTTGGACCGGTCATCTTGTGCCTCCGTTTTGTGTTTTGGATAACCTATGGAAGCATAGGATGGCTTATTTTGTCAATCGTATTTACACCACTTTATAAGATATTATCTTTACTGCTCATCCACGTATCAACAAAATCTCAAAAACAAGGTTAACAAGGCGTCTTTCCTTCATTATGCCCAGTGCAACCGGAGTGCAACCGCTATAGAAATTATTAATACAATTAGCTCAGCTTCATTCACTAATATGACTTTTATTACTTGAATTTAGTGTTGATATCGCTATAATAGTATAAACTTCTAAAGAAGTTTATTAACTGGTACAAACATTCACCAAATAATATCTAATTAAAGCCATCAGTCATTTCTGAATCGGGGACAGATGCATTATGACAGGTTCATATTTAGGCACAGCATATATTGTCAAAGTGCTGTGCTTTTAATTTTCGCATATTATGGAATGGAATATTCAACAATTGATCTCTCATCCATTGGTTCTAAGCCTACCTAAGGATTTCACATGAAAAACGAAAGTCTAATCTCAGAAGACATTCAAGGGGTAGATCGCGAAGGTACTAATTCTTCGATTAGCAATGGCACCCTATTAACTGTGGACGAAGTTGCTAAGATCTTGCGATTACAACCAGAGACTATACGATCTATGGCCCGGCGTGGAGATTTACCAGCAATAAAATTGGGCAGAGTATGGAGGTTTAGAAGTTCGTCAATCACTCAACTGCTCGAAGACTAAATAAGTTCAATCGCGTTTACATGGAAACTTCTGTTGTATTGGTAGTTGTATAGAATTTATTTTTATCGTCCTTTTATTTGTGGCAAATTGATGCGTGAAACATTTGTGACTGACATATTATGTCATAAGGGCGGAGCATGTCAATTGAACACCGTACTCAATTGTAGAAGTGAGTTATCGCTTATTTATCAATTCGAATAATTACCGCTATGAGAGCGATTACCTATAGAAGAATAATAAAACTAGATATTGCTATCGCGAAATTCATCAAACAAAATACAAAGCCATATATAGGTGACAAACTTACGTTTGGGTCGGATCAATCTATAAAGAATTCATTGATTTAGTTAAGAAAACATCATGGTCCTTTCTCACAAGGAATGTTAAGGTC
>JBAUFP010000253.1:0-8154 GCA_049679205.1 bacterium
AAACCGCTTGCGCAGTGAAACTGCTGCAATCGTTGGCGTGTCCAAGATACTTGCGGAATACGGTTTGATATAATCGTATTCGTTTGTCGTAAATCGTACTCGTGATACACGTACTATAAATCCGAAATTCGAAGCACTTTCAACATAGTTGTTGCCCAATTTATTGGGCAGTGCAAGGGATCATTCACAGAGCCTGATAAATCAGGCAACTACAAGGCTAATCTTCTTTATTGTTCGAGCGTAGTTGAGAACACGTGCAGTGAGGCAAGGATTTTTTACCTGCGGAGGGATACCGCAAACCTAAAGGTTTGCCCTACATATCTGATGCTGAGGTCGGGAGATGGGATCGGGGTCCGTATTGCCTAACGCTGCTGGGTAATGATTCATATGACGAAGGACGTCACCGCCAGACGAAACGGGCCTCGTTACCGTAGGACGTTTAACCCCACAACCGGCTTTTCTGTTTGGCATCTTGGTCATTGGAATTTGTTTAGGATTTGGTGCTTGGGATTTAGAATTTGAGCGGAAGGCAAAAGCCTTCCGCTCCTTATAGCGGGGGCTGGATTCGAACCAGCGACCTTAGAGGGATGCAGGTGAGTAGCCGGAACGGCTTCGACATTTTTGATATGGGTTGGGCATGGGATAATAACTGGAGTATGGTTTGAATCCGCTACCTTAGCGTAAAAAAAAGGCGGAAAGCTTTTCCTTTCCGCCTCAAATAGCGGGGGCTGGATTCGAACCAGCGACCTTTGGGTTATGAGCCCAATGAGCTACCGCTGCTCCACCCCGCGATCGTGAGTATTATAGCCGAAAAAGTGATTCCTGTCAACCCATTTAATCCTTTGATGCAGTGATGCTGTTATTTAAGGAAAATACCCTGAACATAACCCCTGCTAATGTTTCTCTTCGAGCGCGCGTAGCGAGAGTGCGCAGAGAAAAAGTATAAAAGGTTATGCCTGTCCCCCGATGGACCAGAAGTTAACAGAATATAGCCCTAAAGGATCTACGACACGTTGGTTCTGCTAGCTCTTGGTGGCATATCAGTCATTCAACCTTTGATCGCGGCGCATGTCAAGCCGCCACTGGGGGTCGGCAAACACATCGCTGGGGAAGAAGTCCATATGAACCAGATTCGCCTTATGGATTAGAACACTTCCCTTGCCAAAATCAGTTTCGATCTCTAATAGATCGCCTAAGCCAGGAGTACCGGTCGATACGCAGTGAGCATGGGCTAGAGCATCGAGCAATCCCTGTATTTCAGCCTTATGGATATTGGATTTTGTTTCGTGAATGGCATCCATGACATATGATTTGAGCAGTTTATTCCAGTATTTCATGAGTAGGGTATTGTTGGCAAATATGTCGACACAGATAATCCGGCTGCCCGTGGTCACGCAGACGCCGACCGTGTTTTCTGCGAGTTTTGGCATATCGGCGAACCGTTCGGTGTATTCGGCAATCTCCTTTCTGGTGTCTTCGTCTTCATAGTTAGCCATGGCCGTACCGGTTCTTGAGACAATGCCTAACCGGTCTTGACTCGCTGCTATTTCATCCCAAACCTCAGACTGGTTTTCAGAGATTCTTGCGCGCTGGCGTAATGCATTGGGCACCATTAGTTCTGACGACTTGAAGGCCGGTGATACCGTAACCCATCGTCCGTGTTCAACACAATAAACCGGAACCCTCAACCATTCACTCTTGGGCGGGATAAGGACATCGTCTTTGAGCATTCGGTCCTGTTTTGCGCCACTTATCATCTCGCCGGTCATGATGAACACTACTTTGTTGCCGCTGTTTCTTAATTCAACAAAATTAACCTCACCGCCGCCAATTTCCCTGATGGTGAGCCAATCCTTCTTCATGGCTTCATCAAGGGTCACGTACTCGGTTTTGGGTGTGAAGCGTCGCGTTAGCGGGAAAATGGTTAGATTCTTGTAGGTTATGGGTTTGCCGATGGCCAGGTTAGCCAGATCGGATTTCACTAGTTGAGGCTCATCTGGTATCTGTGATGGTGCTAGAAGTATCAACATCACTAATGTAATCAACTTCATGGTAACCTCCTTGCGTTCTATAATACAATAATACGGCAGGAAAATTCCGTATATTCGGCATGGGATTTGGAGAGTTTGTCTAGTTGACAGGGCATAGGATATGAGTATAATAGCCAATGAAACTTTCCGTAAACATCGACCACGTAGCGACTGTACGAGAGGCGCGCAAAGAAGAATTCCCGGATCCGGTACACGCCGCAGTCGAAGCCGAACTGGGCGGTGCCGACGGAATAACTGTGCACCTGCGTGGTGATCGCAGACACATCAAAGAGCGAGACGTGAATGTCCTGAAGCAGATTATCAAGACCGATTTGAATGTGGAAATGGCCGCAACCCAAGAAATGGCGCGTATTGCCACAGATGCGAAACCCGACCGTGTCACGCTGGTTCCTGAAGCGCCCGGCGAGGTGACTACTCAGGGCGGGTTGAATCTCTTGAACCTGCAGCAGGACCTGAGGCTTTTCATTTCAGACTTGAAGAAAAACGGTATGCGCGTCGGTATATTCATTGATCCGGATATGGAGCAGGTAAAGGAAGCAGTGCGGGTCGGTGCTCAATACATTGAAATAAATACAAATGAATACACAAAGACACAGCGTGTAAAGGACGAGGTGATAAGAATTGCGCGTGTTGCCAAAGCGGCTCGCCGCGAAGGTCTGGTAGTCCATGCTGGACATGGTATTGATTACAGGAATATCATGCCGCTGTTGAATATCACAGAGATCATAGGATATTCGATTGGCTATGCAATAATCGCACGCGCCCTATTTGTGGGGTTGAAGCAGGCAGTTCATGAAATGGTAGGCATCATAAAAGGAGCAAGATGAGGCATATAGGTTTGAGAATAGGCATAGTTATCATTGCCATCATCCTGGGAATCTACGCCATTATCCCGACGGTTCGACTCTACACCGAGGATCTTTCTGAAGCAGCGAAGCTTTCGCTGGCCAAGAGAGCAATTCATCTCGGTTTGGACCTGAGGGGTGGTATGCACCTTGTGCTCGAGGTCGATACATCAGGTATCCAGGAGAAGCCGCAGGACCTGAGAGACCGTGCTTTTGAGATTATCCAGAACCGTATTGATGAGTTCGGTGTCTATGAGCCGGTCATCGAGAAGCAATCTGGTGGCAGGATAATGATACAACTACCCGGTGTAGATCGGGAAAGAGCCGTAGAACTGATAAAAAAAGTGGCACATTTGGAATTCAAACTTGCCGAGGATGATCGCATGGGCGAGACAGTTGAAAAGGTTGACCAGCATCTGCAGGGTGAAGACACGCTCGCTTTTGAACAACCCTTCAGTTCATATGTAATAGGGGTTGATCGAGATCCAGGAATTGACTATCGCGATGAGGATTCAGTGCGGGTTCTGCTCGCGCGGGCTCAGGAGGTGATACCAGCCGATGTCGAATTCGTTTTTGGCGCGAAAGAGGAGTATACCGGACGTGAAGTAAAACGGCTTTATTTGCTGAAGAAAACTGCGGAATTGACCGGGGAGGCAATTCGTGATGCCCGGCACGGACCAAACCAGAGCAGTAATCTACAGTATGTGGGCACCTGGGAGATTGATCTCGAATTCAAGCGTGAGGCCGCACGAAAATTCGCGACCATAACCGGTAGAAACATAAACAAAAGATTAGCCATCGTGCTCGATGGTGTTGTGCAGTCGGCACCCATGATCACCGAGCGCATTCCTCAGGGTCGGGCAAGCATCACAGGACGTTTCACCCCGGAAGAGGCCCGCGATCTGGCTATCATATTGAGAGCCGGGGCACTGCCGGCACCGCTTCGGATTGTTGAGGAAAGAACTGTTGGGCCGAGCCTTGGTCGCGACTCAATCGAGAGCGGAATAAGGGCGGTTTTGATTGCCGGCGCAGTGGTAATTATCTTCATGCTCATTTACTATTCCTTGTCCGGGTTTGTTGCTGATTTCGCACTGTTCTTGAATATGTTCTTTCTGCTCGCCGTGCTGAGCGCATTTCGCGGTAGTCTGACCATGCCCGGTATCGCGGGAATCGCACTGACCATCGGTATGGCCGTAGACGCTAATGTGCTAATTTTTGAGAGAATACGAGAAGAACTCAAGATCGGCAAGACAACCCGAACCGCGATCGATCAGGGCTTTGCGCGTGCCTGGATCACGATTTTCGATTCCAATATAACGACAATAATCATTGGCGTGATACTATTCATTTTCGGCAGTGGTTCAATCAAGGGATTCGCCTTGACCCTCACTATAGGATTGCTTAGCAACTTATTCACGGCAGTTTTCGTCGGGAAAGTCATATTCAACTACTTTACCTACAAATTTGAAGTGCATAAACTGAGGATCTAACAATGATCGAAATAGTACGAAATCCCAGTATCGATTTCATTAACAAGAGAAAATATGGTTTTGCATTTTCGGCTATTGTCCTGCTGGCTTCGTTTCTTTTAATATTTATCAAGGGACCAAACTTCGGTATCGATTTCACAGGGGGCGCTCTATTACAGGTCAAATTCGAGGAGTCAATTAGTACTGGTACCCTGAGAAGTTCACTCGCGAAAATCGAACAAGAACATGCTCAGATTCAGGCACTAGGTGCCATGAATACCGAATACATTATTAGGGCAGCCGGGCAGAACCCCGCGGGTTTTGCCAGTGCGGTGAAGGAGATTCTGGCCGAAGATTTCCCGGATAACGAGAAAGAGTTCCTGCGTGAGGAGACCGTTGAGCCGAAAATAGGTAAGGAATTACTGCTCAAGACTATTTGGGCGGTTGTTATTGCACTCGTGTTGATCCTGATTTATGTTTCAATAAGATTCGACTACCGTTTCGGCTTCGCTGCTGTGATTGCCCTATTCCATGACGCAATATTCACGATTGGTGTTCTCGTTCTCACACAACGTGAGTTTTCTATCGTGGTGGTCGGTGCTTTATTGACGATAATCGGTTATTCAATAAATGATTCGATTGTTATTTCAGACCGGATACGGGAGAAGCACAGCAAGATGCGGCGTGAACCCTACAATGTGATACTGAATACAGGATTGAATGAAACCCTTTCCCGGACCATACTGACCGTGGGGACAACACTGCTGGCCGTTATCGCGCTCCTGGTGTTCGGCGGTTCGGTTATTGCCGACTTCGCCTTTACCTTGCTGGTTGGTTTTCTCATTGGCACGTATTCATCGATATTCATCCTGGCTAATATAGTGTCGGTGTGGGAAGAAAGATTCCCTAAGAAGAAAAAATAGTAAAGTATCTTAAGGTAATTTTAGCGACCGGGTGTTTCATTGGCTATTTGCCAGTGGCACCCGCGACGTTTTCTTGTTCAATCAGTATTGTCCTCTGGTATTTTCTTTTGCCCCATAAGACATTATATGTTCTGACCGCCGCTGTGCTTTTTATCCTGGGCATCGTTGTCGCCCATAATCTGGAAAAAGAATGGGGGAAAGACCCGCGCCGCATTGTCATTGATGAGTATGCTTCAATACTCATTCCGCTGTTTTTCACCCCACCGAGAATAATACCGCTTATCGTCACATTCCTGCTCTTCAGGTTTTTCGATATTGTGAAGCCACCGCCGATCAGGAGCCTGGAAAATCTCAAAGGTGGTTGGGGAATCATGCTTGACGATCTCTTGGCTGCGATCTATACGAGCATTATCATTATCGTTCTGAAGAATCTTTCATTCGTGTACTGAACGAAACGATGAGGAATGATGCGTTAGTCCGGCAGGTCGGGAAACTTCTTGCCGGAAAGAAATTAACCATCAGCGTTTGTGAATCTTGTACCGCAGGCATGCTGGGTGCAGCGTTTACTAACATATCCGGTAGTTCGAAATACTTCCTGGGCGGGTTCATTGCCTATTCCGATAACGTCAAAAAGAAGATTGTCGGTGTGAGGGCGCGGACGTTGGAGCATTTCGGTGCGGTGAGTGCTGAGAGCGCGTGGGAAATGGCTCTGGGCGTGAAGAAAAAAATAAAATCTGATATCGGTATTGCGATTTCCGGCATTGCTGGCCCAGGCGGCGGATCTAAGGAGAAACCGGTCGGCACAGTATATATCGCAGTAGCCATGAAGAAAACCGTTACGGTGAAGCGGTTTCTGTTTAAGGGCCGCCGTCAGACCATCCGCAGGTCAGCATGCAAACATGCGCTCGAGCTATTAAGAGAAGAATTGCGTAATGTCTGATCCTGCGTCACCGCGTACTGACTTCCGAAGACAGCTGGGCAAATCCTTGGGTAAGTCTGCCAAAACCATGGCTAGGTTACTACCGATAATCATCGGTGCCTTACTGCTCGTGAGTCTATTCAACAATTTAATACCCAGGTCATTCTACGTTGCGTTGTTCCAGAGAAATTTACTACTCGACTCGATCATCGGCAGTATTATCGGTAGCATTTCTGCAGGTCACCCATTGACGAGCTACATACTGGGCGGTGAATTCCTTAAGAATGGCGTTGGCATCAGTGCGGTCACTGCCTTCCTCGTTGCCTGGGTTACCGTGGGTGTGGTGCAATTGCCCGTGGAGATCATGATATTGGGTCGTCGGTTTGCTATTGCCAGAAATCTGACCGCTTTAGTCTTTGCCATTGTGCTGGGTATACTAACCATGTTGATCTTGCATTTTATCTGATGCCAAAACAGGGCATAAAGAAAATCGGTGGTGAATGGTTTTTCATTCTTGCCGTGGTTCTGCTCTATGTTCTTGTACTTTTCATAAGCCCTCCTCTCTTTTCAGAGAGCATCCGTTTTTTCTTGCGAGTCTTTGTGCAGATATCGCCGATCTTCGCACTTGTATTCTTGCTGATGACGGTGTCAAACCTTTTCATCAATCGACGATTTGTCGCCGAATACTTTAAGAAACCCGGGGTCAGTAAGTGGTTTTTTGCTATCATTGCCGGGATCATATCGACCGGGCCAATATATGTGTGGTATCCTTTGCTGGCTGAACTCAGGGACAAAGGTGTCGGTTATGGATATCTCGCTGCTTTTTTGTATAATCGGGCCATCAAGATTCCATTGTTACCGGTTGCGATATTCTATTTTGGTCTGAAATATATATTAGTGCTTACATTGCTGATGGTGATTTTTTCAGTCATACAAGGCATGTTGATCAACCGTCTGGTACCGGCGGAACAGTGATGCAATGGAAAAAGGTCATGCCATAACCTAGATGAAAAAAATCAAATTGCTCTCCTGGAATGTTAATGGACTCAGGGCAGTATACAGGAAAGGTTTTCTTGGTTGGTTCCGGGCGATTCAACCTGATATTCTGTGTGTCCAGGAGACAAAGGCGTCTGAGAAACAGCTTCCAGAGGAATTAAAGAACATCGATGGTTATTGCGTGTACTATACGGCGGCCGAGAAAAAAGGCTACAGCGGCGTAGGCTTGTTTACGGGGATCAAACCAGGAAATATTAAAAAGGGTCTAGGCATAAGGAAATACGATGCCGAAGGTAGGGTCGTTATTGCTGATTATGGAGCATTCGTTCTATTCAATGTTTACTTTCCCAACGGCAAGATCTCAAAAGATCGATTGAGATACAAGATGGCGTTCTACGATGAATTCTTAACGTATGTCGATAAGCTGCGACGCAAAGGCACGAAACTCATCATCTGTGGTGATGTGAATACCGCCCATAAGGAAATCGACCTTACCCGTCCCCGGGAGAATGAAAAGATATCCGGGTTTCTGCCGGAGGAGCGTGCCTGGATCGATAAGTTCTTGGCCCACGGTTTCATCGATACCTTCCGGGTTTTCAACGAGGGGCCAGGCCAATACACCTGGTGGGATCTTAAAACCCGCGCCCGGGAACGGAATGTTGGCTGGCGCATCGATTACTTTTTTATAACCGAGAACCTGCGCAAAAACCTGAAGGCAGCGTTCATCCTCAAAGATGTCATGGGTTCAGATCATTGTCCAGTCGGTATTCATCTCACGGTGTAGTTCGTGTTCTCTTCAACGATTGATTTTTCTATTCACATCCGCGCATTCATTGATGTCGCTCAATCCGTCAATCCGAGAATTACCAGAATAACGGATTGACATCTGCAAGTTTATTGGTAGGATCTTTGAAGCATTGGTTTATTACAGATAAGGAGTGAGATGAGGAC
>JBAUFP010000254.1:0-13343 GCA_049679205.1 bacterium
GATATCAAGAGAAGCCCGATGAATCAGGCAACTACACTTCCTTCCTGGGTTGAGCTGCAATGACATCAGAACGTGCTCTTACAATTTCGAACGTACCTCATAGGGAATTGAGCGGTAAATGAAAACCGTGAATACTACAATTGCACAAAGGACAATGCCAACGAAGCGAATAATCATGAATGGGTTCAGAATGCTGGATATTACACCAACCATAACCGCCCATACTACAAAAGTCAGATTTGCGACGAATTCCTTTGTCGCGAAGATGCGGCCGCGTATGCCTCTTGCCACATCTTCCTGCAAGATGGTGTCTTGTGCAATACCAAGAAATGAGTAGATAATTCCAATGAAAAACGCTATGATGTATAGGAATATCGGGCTTATGAAGAACGGACCGATGAAAAAGAAGATTGCCATAATCGCGATGCTATAGATCAAAATCAATCCGCGGCTGACATACCGTCCAAAATGCCCGATCAGTATTGCGCCGCAAAGCATACCAATACCGATGATGCCGCCCAGAAGACCTACCCCCGGTGTGCCCATGCCGAATTCTTGCTGGATGAGATAGATCAATACCGTATAGGCGACCGCAGAAACGAATGGCAGCACAAATACCGATATCATCACCAGAATGACCATGCGATCCTTGAGGAGCAGTAGGCCGAGTTCCTTTAAATCGAGGACGAATGTGTTGAACGATTTCTTCAACTCTTGAGAAAGGGAGAAATCGATTTTTTTGACCGGTTCAAAAAGAGTTTTTGCACCCATGGCAAGAATCAGGGTGCCGGCAATGAGATGGGTTGATGCATCTACGAAAAAGCCAGCCTGCCACCCGACCCAATGTATGAGGTAACCTCCACCAACCATACCGATGAACGTCGCAATCCGCGACATGGTTATTACTAAGGAATTGGCTGGAACGAGTTGATCATATTTCACCAGATCAGGAATGACACTGTTCTTGGATGTATTGTTGAAGAGGTCTAGGGAGAAGAAAAGAACCACCAATATCCAGATGGGCACAATGCTGTGCGTTAACATGACGAAGAACGGTGTGATAAAGATCAGGATTGCTTGGATCAAATGACATCGGAACATGATTGTCTGTTTGTTCCAATGGTCGATGAAAACCCCGGCAAACGGCGAGAGGATTACGATCGGTAAGGAGAAAGTGACCGAGAATTCGCTGAATGCAGAAATACGACCCGGGAACATGACGCCAATGAGAGTGATGATGACCATGTGGGTAAGGCGGTCACCCAGTTGCGAAACCATGTTTGAGAGCCCGAGAAAAAGTATTCCGCGTTGTCTTAGAAGACTGAACATTAGATGGGGATCACGCAGATGAAGTGCAGGATTTGATCCGTGTTATTTATGAAGCTGTGCCTTTCGCCGGCTTGGACAAAAATTGCATCCCCTTGTTTGACCGGCGTTTTCGTGTTGCCATCGTCGATAATTCCCTGCCCTTCCACGACGAAAATTTCGTGTTCTGTACTTCCGTGTGCGTGTAAAGGTATGATGCCGTTGGGCTGTATCGTGAAGAGTCTCATGGCAAATCTAGGGGCCCCTTGTTCCTGGCTGATCAGCCAGCGGACAGTGCAGCCCTTTGTGCCGGTAAGGCTTGAAACTGCTTCTTTTACTTCTGTGAAATGTCTTTTGAACATGGTTCTCAAGGTTACCCAGAATACAGGTTTAGTCAAGACCGCGCAGTAGTAACGTCATTTTTTCGTAACTGCAAAATATCCGCACGCCGTTGACAACGGATAATGGTCAGCTATAATTTATCCATAGACTGAGGATTGGATAGGGTTGAAATTCAACCAAGTTCTTGGTGAGAAAGAAACAAGAGAAAATTCTCTGCTTAAGGACCCGTAAAAGGAGGGAGAATGATGCAGCTTATTGTAGCTCTGGTACTAATATCAGCATCAGAAGACAGTGTGCCCAGTAGGGAAATGATCCAGAGCAAGTATTCACGTCAGGTATTGGTCAATTCAATTTAAGGCTTTACCTGTACCCTCGGCATGGGGATTTTTTATGCAAAAGGCAACGATGCCTATGAGGATTATAAAAACAGTCAGAATATGAATACCGCAATAGAAGCATGGGATAGGGTAAAAACGAACGATGCTGCGCGGAACATCTTCGCGGTTGGTGCCGCGTTCTTTCTGGCGCGCGCCGTGTATTTTCAGATCAAGCGCGCAAATGTTCCAGAGAAAACTTCTCTGTCTCCAGTAATTGACGTACGCTATGCTTGTCAACCTAAGCTAATAATCGGTCTACAGACGAACCTCTAGGGGGTGAGCATGCGCAAAATTGCGGTTCTCATAATGCTGTTAGCGGGAATGTCGTGCCGGGAGAGAATCAATCCTTATGATCCAGGGAATGAGCATTTCGCGACCCCGCCGCCAATCTATTTTGCCTACCCTACGCTCGGCTGGTATAACTCATCCGGATATTTGGTGGGCGTTCGGATACAAGTCGATTTTGTCGACGCATTCCCTGCCTCATTGTCAATTCTCAACGTATTGAACCGTGGTACAGAAGAGTTGGCGCGGGCGAGCATACCCGTGGGCAGCGGTCTGGATTCATACGAAATTGACCTGATCAGCGAGTCAGTGATGGATAATGGAGATTACCTTGCCGTATTTTATTGGAGCGATGTTTCAATCGGCAGTTGCTTGTTCATGGTAATGGAGGTTAACAACAATTTTGTAATACGTAACGTAACAGAGTATGATACCTTGAATACCGGGTACTGAAGATCTATTCTGTTGTGTCTGTCGTTGGCGACCAGTCTGGGGCATTAGCGGTAATGCCGTTGGTCAGTTTACGCAGCCTTGAACCGTCCCAGTTCATAGTATACAGTTCGTAGCGGCCGGTACGGTTTGACGAGAATACGATATGGAGGCCATCCGGTGACCATGCCGGTTCTTCATTGTTACCCAGATAGGTGAGCCGAACCGGGCTGAAATCAGTGGGATCAGTAACATATATTTGTTGTGAGTTGTTCTTTTCCCGCGAGACATAGGCAATGATATCGCCGCGCGGCGACCATGCCGGCGACGTGTTGTAGTTGCCATGAAAAGTCATACGCCGCACATTCCCGCCGTGGGTATCCATCACATAGACCTGTGGGTTACCCGAGCGGTCGGAAACAAAGGCTATTTCTCGGCTGTTGGGCGAGAAGGTTGGCGAGGTGTCGATTGCCGAGTTCCTGGTCAGTCGGTTCAGTTTTTTTGTCTGCAAATCAAGCATGTAGAGTTCGGCATTACCGTCTTTGGATAGACTCATGCAAACCTTTGAACCATCCGGAGCCCAGCACGGGGCAAAGTTTAAACCGATAAAAGAGGATACCATTTCAATTTCTTTTTTCGAAAAATCGTAAAGGTAGATACTAAGACGATCGCTCGCATATGTTGAGAAGAGTATCCGTCCACCGTCTGGAGCATACGCCGGGAATAGATTGATATTTCCGTTCTCCGTGACGCGGGTGAAGTTGTAACCATCATAGTCCACCCTGGCGATTTCCTTACCGTTTGCGATCCGGTAGGAGAATACGATCTTGGTCGCGGCGATGCCGGTCTCGCCGGTTAGGATCTTGATAACGTCGTCGGCAATGGTATGGGACGTTTTGCGCAAACCTTTGTCGATCGTATAGACCCGCTCTGAGATTTTCTCACGGGTATCGAGATCTTCCAGACGCACGGTGATATTTTCCCCCTCGGCAACGCCTTTGAGTATTACACCCTGCGTGGTGCCGGAGGTGACCAGGCTCGTGTCTTCGAAAATATCGAAATACAATGAATACTCTAAGTCTCGCTTGAGAATATCCTCGATTACGTTAATCCGTCGGCCAAGCTCGCCACGTGCTGAGACGGGTCCGTGCGCCGTGAATCTTTCGACTACGAGGTTTATTTTGCCACCTCCATAGTCGGTTAGACGCAGGTAGACATCCTGTCCAAAAGCGAAAACGGTAATGAGAATGGATGAAATGACTATTGATCTCACTGGGCAGTCAGGAATTCTAAATGCACTTTGAGATAATCATCAGCGAATTCATCAGGCAGCGGTGGCAGGTTCTTCGTGACAATCACGGCGCGCATTGCGGTTTCATTGTACAAATTATTGCCGGAATCTTCTTCAAGGCGAACACTGTAAATATGTCCGTTTTTGTCGACTTCGAAGTATACAATACTCTTCATCACAATGTTCTTACCCTTGAAAGGATTGGTCCAGTTCTTGCCTATCTTGTTCAGCAGGATATTCAGATAATAAGAATATGTGAAACCGCGTCCGCTTCCCGTGTAGACCTTTGGTTTGATGTCGGGCAGGCCTTTCTTGACCACCTCCTTGGCCGCTTTTTCGGGTGGTTTCTTGGGTGGCTCAGCTTTTTCCATTTCCTTTTTGGGGGGAGCTTTTTCCTCTACTTTCTCCTCGACCACTTCCTCTGTTTTTTCCGGGGACTCTTCCTGAATTATCTTCGGCTGGGGCAGTGGTGCGAGGCTGACCTTGAGCACTTCGAGCTGTGGTATCGGCTTGAAATGGGCTCGGCCCGATATGAATATTGCGGCAAAGATTACGATATGCAGTGAGATTGAAACGACGTGAAAGCGGCTCATTCAGGCGGAATTTCGGCGACGAGACCTAGGTCTTTGACGCCAGCTTTGCGCATTCTGCCTACAATCTCCACGACAAATCCGTAGTCAACCTCTTTGTCCGCGCGCAAATAAATTATTATGCCGGGCGGCTTCTTGGCCAGGATTTGCTGGATTCTTGTTTTGAATGCATCGATTTCTACCTGATCATTATCAACAAAAATCTCCTTGTCATTGTTAATTGAAACCGTGATGCCTTCCTCGTCATGGGGCAAAGAGGCATCAGTGCGGGGCAGGTCGACATCGATTCCCGGTGTCATCATGGGTGCGGTGATTATGAATATGACGAGGAGCGTGATGCTGACGTCGGCCAGCGAGGTCATGTTGATTTCCGAGATGAGGCCTTTATTGTTCATTGCGAAAGCGTCATGAGTTCCTTACGCAGATATGCATAAATCTCGCTGATAAAATTGTCGAGCTCATTGCTGTAGCTGTTGACCCTGCTTCGGAATATGTTATAGAATATGAGTGCGGGAATCGCGACCAGGAGTCCGTAAACAGTCGTGATCAATGCGTCAGAAATTCCTGGTGCAACGATCGTGATATGTGCAGAACCACGGGC
Source organism: bacterium (assembly GCA_049679205.1). Taxonomy (GTDB): domain Bacteria; phylum Hydrothermota; class Tepidihabitantia; order SM23-42; family SM23-42; genus SM23-42. The sequence continues at coordinate 5,221 of JBAUFP010000254.1, forward strand.
CCGTATTTCAAGAAACGCCTCCATGATACCCCATACAGTTCCCAGCAGTCCGAGGAACGGGCTGACGCTCACGAAAGTGCCCAGGGTTGGTAGAGATACTTCTAATTGGGCGACCTCACTCATCTTTGCGCGTTCCATGGCAAGGCGGATATTATCAGCAAGCTCGTTAACAAATCCGCCTTCTTTTTTGTGTTGCTCCTGGTGCAGAAGATGTGCACTGACCCGTACCTTGAGCCGTTTGTATTCTTCAAGACCGCTGGTGAGAACTCGACCGTAAGGGTTATCGTTTAGCTGGTAACCCAGGTTGTCCCATTCCTTCATTTCCTTACGAAAACGAAAGGTCGCGAGGAATTTCTTTGTCTGCCGCTTCACCCTTCCGAAGTCGAATAGCTTCTTAAAAAAAATCGCCCATGACCATATCGAGAAGATGACCAGGACGATCATTATGATCTGTGCGGCGATGCTTGATTCTAAGAAAATTCTGAATATGTTCACGGTTACTGCAATTTGCTCCGGGCGAGGGCTGCTTCAGGTGAATTCGGGAATTCCCTGACCACCTGACTGTAGTAGAAGCGAGCGGTCCGCAGATCTTTCCCTTCTTCGTAGATAATACCCATGCGGTAGAGTGCAGTTGGTACCCGCGCGCTATTCGGGTACTTGTTTACTAATTCCTGGAATGCATTCACTGCTTTTTGTAGTTGACCCAGCGCGGCATATGATTCGCCGATCCAGTAGAGAGTATTATCCATAAGGGGTCCATCTTGGGCCGCTTTTTGATATGCCTGAAAATCTTCTATCGCCTCGTGATAGTTGCCCTTAACATAATTCTTGTAGGCAGACTCGTAGAGCAGTCTGGTTTCTGGACTTATCTGAGCCATCGCTGCAGAATCGGCCATTGCTTCCTGCTGAGGTCCCAGTCTCCTGGATAATTGCGTTATTTGAGTTTCGGATTCACCCAGCCGCGAGTTCAACATGTCAAACTTTTGACTGAGTTCGCTTGTCTTCGTATAGAGATCGATGCGTAACTGTTTTATTTCGGTACCCTGCACCGCAAGCAGGCTGTCTAATTTTCTCGTGTAGTAGCGTAGACTGTCGAGCTGCCAGTTATAGTTGTTGAACCGTTGCCTGCTCAAACATCCCGTGCTCGTTAAGATCAGAAGGATGAAAATTTGTGCCAGCGCTGCGGCTCTTAAGAATTTTCGGCTTGACATGTTAGATAGGTGGAGTGCGCTAGCTATCTTCTCCTGAATTCGCATCTTCGATTTTGTTCGAGGTCAGCCGGGTCCAGGGGCCTTTCCTCTCCGTAGCTAACCGTGGCAAGCCGCATTGGATCTATGCCCAGCATAGTCAGGTATTCATATGCAGTCTTGGCCCTGCGCTCACCCAGGGCGAGGTTGTACTCAGCAGTGCCGATTTCGCAGCAATGTCCCTCAATGGTGATATTCACGGCTGGATAGAGTTCGAGCATTTCGGCGTTTCTCTTCAATGTTTCCGCAGCATCAGCTCGGATATCAGATTTGTCAAAATCAAAGAAGATCCGGCCCATCTCAAAAGGCGGTCGTTCAGGTTCTTCGGGTATCAAAACCTCTTCAGGGATTTCTTCTATTACCGGTTCTTCGACCGGTTGTACTACTTGTTTCTTAGGGCAACCCAAGACCAATACCATGATGATCAAGATCGGTATGCCCAGCTTAACGTAACGCATGTAACCTCCTATATTGATTGCGTAATTATAGTTATAATACCCATTCTGTCAAGCAAAAGCTCTGGGGACAGGCATGCACTTTTACACTTTTCAAAGACGCCAGGAATATTATCACGAAATCACAAGCAGGATGTTAACCGGAAGCGCCTCTCGGCCAAAAGTGCAAAAGTGCATGCCTGTCCCCACGCGGGGCTAGAACGACCCGGTGATTTTTGCTGACAGTAAGTGGGTTGTTGATTCGTCGATTATGACGTTCGCCTCGTAATCGAACTGCATGAACAGGAACTCAAAGAGGTTCAGGTAAATACTACAACCCGGCAGTATGGAATGCGTGATGCCGCTGATGTATCTATCCTGGCGCCTTCCGGCCAGGCTTACATTTAAATAGGATCTTCGCCCGAAGCGCAGTAGTGTCTCCAACCGTATGTTTGATTCTGAATCCTCGGTTCGGGCAGTCGTGTATTTGTTCATGTCTGTTCTAAGGTTCCCGCTCAGCTTTGTCCTGAGCATGGCCGTCCATGGTTTGGTCCATTCCAAGTAGACATTCCGTGTGATCTGAATCGGATAGAGCCTGCTCTCAGTTCTATTATACAACGCGGTGAGAAATCCGATTTGCGTTTGTTCATATTCTACCCGGACCTCGTCGGCGAAATTCTTCCGGAGAATCGGCAGATCATAACGCGCGGTGCCACTGCGGTTTATGGAGCGCTTCAGCTGGATGTTCAAATTGGAAAACGGGGTGAGATACGCCTTTGCGTAGACCGTGCGCAGATCAGTGACCGTCGCGATATTTTCATCGAGGGGTGTTGTTATGATCGAGGGTAGCTCACGGCCCGTGGCTAGGTTATCGAGGTACTCATCAAAATTGGTGCCGTTGCCTAAAGAGAGATTGATGATACTCAACGGAGCATACCAGCGCCCGGGTGCAATGTTCAGATTATTATACAGGTAATGGGTGATCGATAAATCTTTTGAAAAAAGCAGATAATAGGTTTCTCTTTTTTGCCGGTAGTTGCCAGTATAATATAACCCCGGTATGACATCAATATTAAGCGCGAGGCGTACGTCGCTCTCGTCTCTTTCGCGGTAATCATTATTGTACAGGTTAATACGGTGCAGGTAGATGTCTGCCCGCACTGGAAAACGCAATGCAATATTAGTGTTGAGAACGTATTCGATTGTCTTCTGCTTGTCTACGTCCCGGGTGAGAATATCCTGGCGGGCAACCGAATTGATGCGTATTTTGTTTTTCGACAATTCGATATTATAATTCGCGTTCAGCTGCAGCCTGATTTTATCATGATCGGGTAGTATACTCTTGGCAACGACCAGGAAGCCATTAGGTAAACTTGGGTTTAGATAATCGATCCGGCCCGACATATATTGAGTAGCGTTTGAAATATCCAAGGAATCGACGAGCGACTCCTTTTTAAGGGTTGTGTTGAGCCGTATGTAATTCATTGGTTCCAGGCCCAGAGAGACAGTACCACTGTGTCTTAGGTTGCCGTACCGCCGGTCGCTTACCCCAAATGATTCAAACCCATCTGAATAACCGCGATAATTGGCATTGAGTGTTAGCTTGTGATAGTTCGTGATGATCTGGTAATCCTGTGCATAATCCTTATCTTGATTGGCAGCGAATTGTGGCACGAAAAGGAGCGATCTGCTTTCGTCCTTGCTTTGGTATTTACCAGTTAAATGTATCAATTGCTCGTCGACAATCTTCGTGTAACCAGGTGCCAGGTTGATGTTGTCACCGATTCTTATGTTGGGCTGTGCCGAATAAAATACGTCTTCACGCGTCCTCTCAACTGATAGATACTGAACCTCCACCTCACTGAAATCATTTACCGCTTCTTCGCTCAGAAATAGAACCGTGCCCGATGTGTAATCGATTATATAATGGAACTCCCTGACCATTTGCTCTCCGTCCACGAATACTCTCTCACTGCCGATCAAAACAGGGCTTTCGGTGAGACTGTAAAACACCGATTGTGTGGAGAATGCATAATCCATCAGATAGATATGGATGCCTTGTTCGTACACCGCGTCCGGGAAAGGTCGGTCCTGGGGAAAGACAAGATACCCAAGCCGATAATTTATGAACTCTGGATCAACCAGACCGTCATTGTTGTTATCAATTCCAAAATCGTACAAGGGATGGAGCATGCCAAGGGCGTCAAGGATATCCAACTCAAGGGAGCCGGGTATGATGTTGGGTCCAAGGGAGTATATGTTTTCTAATATGTTACCGCGCACCGAATCGGATTGAATGACGATCTCCTGGCCATTGCTTTTGAAAATCACAATTGCACTGTCGCTGACCGCGTTCAGTAGTTGCATAAAGTTTCGTTGGTAATCGATGAAGTAATGGAGACCGTTTATCAAAGGGTCAAATTCGCCGGTGATTCCGGCAAGCGTATAATCTATCCGGGTGTCGATATTGTTCGTTTCCGGCAGATGGTCGTCGACGAATATTGTATCTGAACCGGCCGGACCCATAATCTGCGAGCCCATTATCTTGTAGAATGTGTTCATCGAGTATCGGACATCGGAAACAGTATCATGTTTTTCGAATGAGCGACCGTAAAAGAAATCATTTCGCAAGCTGGATTTCAACTGTCCGCCCTGTAACATGAGACTATGTGCATCATGCCGCAGTCTGGCATTGGCTCCGAAGGTCGAGAACCCGGGGATGAGATTGAATTCGTAGTATTCAGATTCGATGAAGCCGCCATTTGCGCGGTACAGGAAATCCGACTCAAGCCCCCGGTAACCAAAACCGTAGAGTGTATCTTCCTTGTTTGTATCGTCATAATAGAGTGATACCGTTCGATTGCTCTTGTGCTGTCCGATCAGGCGTAGGTTCATCGTTGAATAATCCGACCAGCTTATGCTGTCGGTCACGACCGAGGCCACGGAGTAGTATGCCCTTCCTTCGAGTCGAATGTCCAAGTCATCGGTGATACCAGCATGTAGGCCAGCCTCGTCGTAGTATATTGTTTTTCCTCTCGGCTCCTTTGCCTGTGCCATATCTTCGATTTGCCATATGCCGGTGTTCTTGTCAAAGTACTGTATGTTGTTGCGCGTGATGGCAAATATGAAATCATTTGCCTCGTACACATCGATTATTGTATCAACATAAAGACCATTGGCGCGGTTATAAATCTTGCGGGTTTTATCGAACCAATCGTACAAGAGCAGACCCCCGTTGGTGGCAAAGGACAGGTAGTTTGAAACCCTGGGACTGACCGCTAATCCATTCACCCCACTCAGGCCTTCGACCTCGACAAAAGGTCCCCAGCTGTCCGTTACCGGGTTATACAAGAAGACACTGCTACCGCTTGTCACAAATAACGAATCGCCAAGAATTGAATAATCGGTTATTTCAAACGCCGGGTACTCAGACCATGATTCGTTATCTTTTTCATAAGCCGTGAAAAAGTCTCGACCCAGAAACCAGAGTTTTGATTTCGTGTCAATAATGTAATAGTAATTGTGTTTTGGTGCGGCATACATTTCTTCGATTTTCTCGAACTCGGGGTTGTAGCGCTGAACTCCCTGGGGCGTGGCGAGCCAGAGATAGGTTTTATCGAATAGAATATCATTTGCTGGGGCCTGGTCAATGTCCTCCCAGATTTCTACGTATTTGTCGAATCTCTTCAATCCGAAATCACCCGTGATCCAAACATAGTTGTCGTCAAAAGCGAGGCCGGTTACTCGACCAGGCAATGCGTATGTTTGCCAGTCATTCAAACGGATATCGGCCGAAGCCAGCCCCGTTTCAGTCGCGGCCCACATGATACCTCTATCAAGACCCAGGATCCGCGCTTTGTTGTCGGGCAGGCCATGGGCCGTCGTTATGCTCTTCCAGGTTTTTGCGTTGCGGTCAAAAGTATAGATGCCCACGGGTGTTGTTACGAGTATGTATTCTGATGCGTAGCGGCTGTTCATGCCATCGAGGATTACCGGGTTGCCGGCGATTTGCTTCTGGGAAACACTAAAAAGAATTAGAAAGAGCGGGATCAATTGTCGATTATGAAACCCGAGGGTAAATCTTCGACCTTCTCTTCACAGACGCGCAGTCTGACCTTTTCTTCGGTGATGTATGAGCCGCGTTTTTTGCGTTCCTCGCCGATTGAAAAGACCTCGATCGCGGCCCGTCCTTCGATCGGACAGCGGGCTTCGCATAAGCCACAACCCGTGCATATGCGGTCATCAACAAACGGCCGGAGCAGGGTTGTCTCGCGGATCGTCTCATTGAGTGAGCTGATGGCATTATATGGGCAGGCTTCATCGCATATCAGGCACACCTTGTCCTGTTCCCAGGCAATGCACCGGCTGCGGTCGATGACCGCGGTGCCCATTTTTGCATAAGTCTTTTCTTCAAGCGGCAGTCTTCTGATTGCCGAGGTCGGGCAGATCTGCCCGCACATGTTACAATTCTTTTCACATCCGCCAATGCGCGCCGCGAGCCTGGGCGTCCACAGACCATTCACCCCGGCTTCCATTATGCAGGGCTGAAGCCCGTTTGTCGGGCAGACCTTCATGCACTTGCCGCAGTGTATGCAAGTATTAAGGAAGTCTGGTTCGGGTATGGAACCGGGGGGACGGATCAGGCGGCCAAGCAGTCTTCTATGAAGCAGCGTTTTGGCCAAAGGAACGAGCAAAACACTTGCCCCAAAAGCGGTGAGCATTTGCCTTCTTCCCAGGTCAATGCGTGTCGGAGCGAGTGATGCTTTATACTTTATCGTATCCTGTGGGCATTCGTATTGACAGCGCAGGCAATCGATGCATTCTCCAGAATCGATCTTTTCGGCTTCAAAAGAGATGGCATCCGTCGGGCAAACATTTGCGCATATGCTACACTGGGTGCAGCCTTCCAAAAATGAAAACTTGAACATAGAAATCTTCGAAAACAAGGCGAGCAGACCACCCAACGGGCAGAGGTTACGGCACCAGAACCTCGGACTCAGAAAATTCAGGCCGAAGATGATAGCCAATAAGATCAGAGCGATTATTGACTCGGTATATACGGCCGTTGCCGTTAGCGTGAAGATGCTGGCGAGAAATGTGAATACCGGGTAGAAGACCAGGGTCAAAGACCTTTCTAATATCACGAGCGGGTCAAAGAAGTGTAGAAATGATGTCCCTAAAGCGGCAGCGATGATGAGGAATACGAGGATGTAGTACTTCCCGTTCTTTAGGCTATATCCGATATTGAGCCTTTTCTTGATAAGGGTATCGGCGATGTCTATTGTGGTTCCTAGCGGGCAGACAAACCCGCAGAAGAAACGGCCAAAAAGAAGCGTAGCCACGACCAGGAATACGGACAAAAGGACAGCAGTGATGATCGCGCGGTACGCAATGCTCGTAACGATAAGGACGAGCGGGTCGAATCGGAAAAATATATTCTGGAATGTTGCGGGTGCTTTGTAGCGGGTGTATATAAAGGCCAGGACAAAGACCGCGAGAAAGATAATCTGGATCGCCCATCTTACGAGGCGGTGTTTTTTGACCCTCAGCTTCACCTGCCCGTGATCTGGAAGGCTGCTCTCGTCAGGCAGCAGCTTCCTTGATTAGCATGTTGCGCGTGTCGATTTCGCCTAAGCCTAAATCGGCCGCGGCTCTGATGTATTTGACTTGATTACCGGTCCAGGATTTCTTGTACCATTGAGCGATCCCTACTGTATAGGAGTCGACCGCAACCGGATCCGTGCCCGCGACCACCTTGTTGAGCGTGACCGTCTTGCCTGGTCCACCCGGCCCGCCACTGGTGAGTGCTCGTGTCGCGTCGACAATCGTGAGTCCAGGTTTGATAACAGTCGCCAGTTCAGCAATTGCCTGGTGTAGATTCACGCGGTGCAGATAGCCGCGGTCCCAGATCAACCCCATCAGGTTCTTGATCCCCAGACTCACGCCGGTCGCCGAGTGGGATTTCGCGGTTGGCATGTTTATCAACAGATCAGCATCCTGAATTATTTTTGGTACTTGAATCGTGCTCAGCTGCTTGCCGGCCGGGATTTCGATCTCGGTATATTGTCGCTCTTGCTGCAGCGTCACCAGGCTGACCTTCTTGTCGATTATTGCCTCCTCGATGCGGCTGCGTTCGACACAGAGGGTCGGATCCTGAATCGTGTGATCCACGACAAAGATTCGTGAGGCGCCGGCGTCCAGGCACAATTGCACCATCTGCTTTACTATCTCCGGACTCGTAGTGGCGCCGCAGTCAGTGTTTGAGGCAAAGGACAAGTTTGGCTTTATGCATACTACATCACCCGGCTTGACGAAATTCTTTATGCCGCCCAGCAGGTCGACCGCCGCATAAACCAGCTTCGATTTGTCGCCATGTGCCACGCCGATGATCGGGCCGTCCGTGTTGCTCGCGCGGAGTAAGGATTTCGGCAGCAGAGTAGCA
>JBAUFP010000255.1:0-1708 GCA_049679205.1 bacterium
AAGAGACAGATGAAAGGACAACGCGGTTAATCGTTCGAGTACGAAGTGATTACAGTCCAGGAATGCTGAGTACATTGAGCACGCGCATCGCAAATGAATTGGGGAGGTTGGTGATGCAGCCGAAGACGCTACGAGTGCTCAAGCAACGGGCAGAGACGGAGATCGCGCAATAGGGGTGTGTTTAACAAACGTGCAACGAGCCGCCACTACTTTTCATTTGATACCCCAAGCGGCATCCCACAGCATCCAACTGAACTGGAAATTTATTCTCGTGCGTAACTTTGGGCTGTTCAACACCTACTTTTGTCCTGGTTGAGGCCATTACTGCACACTTTACGCATGAGAATACAAGTTCCCGACATGAAACGGGTTGGCGTTCCCGCCGCTATGTCAGTAGCCTCAGCTAATTGTTCTTGAGTTAAATCAGCCTCTCGGCGTAACTTCCTCAGTCTAACCCCAAACCTTTTGCGCAGTGAGGTCATCCAACAGATAATTCACCCACCACCCCCAATCCTGTGGATCGGGTTCAATCAAGGCAATATCCCGCGCCATCTCATCAAGAGCGTCCTGAAGCTCTTGTTCGGGGGTGATGGATTTTCTGTTCAACGCTTCGTTCACTTGCTTTACGAGATCATCGGGCATTGCTCAGCCTTCCGGGAGTTTCAATATCATTGATCATGACTTCGTGGTATTCCTGTAATGTTCAAGGTGTTTATTATCGCGATTCACGAAACATACACATACTTCCTTCCTGATGCAATGTAACGCATGAACGCTTTATCTACTCCCTCGAGAACACCTAAAAATTCAGGAGTAGCACTTGTTAATTTTTCAAATTCACTCTGCCCCCTAACATCCGATGACGCAAGGCACAATCGGGCACTACCATCGCTCGCTGGAAAACCTGGTCAAGCTTAGAAATTACTATTATCCTTGGGATTTGGAACAGGCCATTGAAGCTTTTGCGGATTTCTACAACCACCAAACTCCAGTACTTGTTTATTCAGGAAGAAGTGAGGAGGTATTGACGAGAAGAGAGAAAATCAAGCAGAAAACCCTACATACCAGGTGATAATTCAACTTGCAGCAGGCACAGGTATAATCTCAACAGGTCGGAAAAGTATCTCTTGGCATATCGCCTTTTTTGTCTCATTCAGGTTGAGGACATCCAGAAACGAAACAGTTGATCAGTTACCTGTTCGCTGAATTAGTCACCTTGAACCATCTTTCGAATACTCTCAACAATATCGGGGTTCGCAAGTGTGGTTACATCTCCAATGTCCCTTCCATTAGAAATGGATGCCAGAACCCGCCTCATGATCTTTCCAGATCGAGTTTTCGGCATGTCAGGCACTATGTACACATTCTTCGGTCTCGCAATCTTCCCGATTGTTGTCTCTATCGATTCTATAATCGTCTCTTTAATTTTCTTACTAGGCTTTTCACCGGGTTTCAGAGATACATAAATATCGGGTACTCGCCCCTTTATCTCATCTGCGAGTGGCACAACTGCCGCTTCAGCGATTTCTGGGATAACTAGACAAACGGATTCTAATTCTTTAGTACCCAAACGGTGACCGGCAACATTGATAACATCATCAACCCTACCTAATATTCGATAATATCCGTCTTTGGCTAAAACGGCTGCATCACCTGTGAAATAAGGCCAATCACGCCAGTCTTTACTGTCTTTATCTCGGCAATACTT
>JBAUFP010000256.1:0-5885 GCA_049679205.1 bacterium
GGGCGATTTCCCCGCACTTTCTTACGAAAATGCGGGACACTGAATTTTGCAGCCAAATCACAGATTTGGGCATAATTCGTGAAGGCAGATATTTATGTTTGAAGTCGGACATCACCTTTTTGATCGAAACGGGCCCCGTTGAATACTGACCGAAGAGTGATGATGAGGAAAGAGTGCATGAGTGCGACCAATATCCGTGAAGACAAAGGCGCGAGCCATTTATTCTACGGGGCGGGCCTCGTAACCGTCGCACGCCTTACGATGCCGAGTATCTGTTTAGGTGTTTAGGTATTTTGGCCCGCCAAGGGCGGATTTAGGTATTTCCCATTTGTCTGCTCCGCAGACAAAGGAGGTAACATGTCTGTCGGTAGATTTCAGGTAATGGCGACTTTGCAGGCGGCCAGGGCATATGTCCTGGGTTTGCCAGTCGCATCGTCAAAATCATTCGGCTTGAACCGTGCAATCTTCTACGCCGCGGCCAAGCGTGGTTTCAAAGGAAAAGGCGGCGTGAAACCGCCCACGCAATTCAAATCAAAGGCAAAAGAATACAGTGAACGTGAAATCAAGAAGATGCAGAAATCCTTCACCATGACCAGCATCGGCGACGAGGCTGCATACAATGTTGAAATCGATGGCAAACGATTCTTTGTCATGGGCAGTGAGGTACAGTCGCCTGAGGATTTCGCCAAGCAGATCGCGCGCCGCTTCGGCAAGAATTTCAGCCAGGCATGGAAAGAGGCGGTGAAAATATGTAAGGAATACGACAAGGGTGTGCTACTGTCCCAGCGCTACTTCTATGAAACAATCTACAAACCACGCCGTGACGAATTAGCCAAGAACTGGACTGAAAAGTATGGAGGGAAGGTCAAATAGCACATGCACATTGACTTGGTGTTGAACACCCGTATAATGTCCTGCAAGGAGACTATATGAAGTACGAGATTTACTACTGGGAGAAACCTGGCAAGGAAAATACAGAGAATACTATTGATGCAGCGCTAAAACGGGCGAAGGAACTCGGTATCGAACATTTCGTCGTCGCTTCCTGTGTCGGCTACACGACAAAACTACTCTGCGGCAAGGGTGGGGATATCAAAATCGTTTCGGTCACCCACCAGGCTGGATTCCGTGAGCCGGGCAAGTGCGAAATGCCCAAAGAAACCGAAGAAGAGCTTGTTATGAAGGGCGTTAAGGTATATACAGGGACACATTTCTTCGGTGGTTTGGGTCGGGCAATCAGGTTCAAATTCGGCGGCATAGAAGTTGATGAGCTCGTGGCCAATACATTGCGCATTTTCGGACACGGAGTAAAGGTCGCGATTGAAATCGCAATCATGGCCCTCGATGCCGGACTCATTCCCTATGATCAAGAAATCATCTCGATCGGCGGCACGGGCCAGGGCGCCGACACGGCGATTGTGTGTCTACCAAAACACGGTAAGGAGTTCTTCTCCTTTGAGGTCCGTGAAATAATCTGTAAACCCCGAACGCGCAAATGAGATCGACCGTAGCGGTAATTAAAACCCGCCCTAGCACTGTCCTCGCTGACATTCAACGGGCAATGAGACTGGCCAATGTCGAGCGATATTTGGAGAAGAGTGTACCAACAATCCTGAAGGTGAACATCACCTGGCACTTCTATTATCCGGCATGCTCCACAACACCGTGGCAATTCGATGGTGTAGTATCAGCACTCAGGCAATTTGGATACAACAACTTCGTACCTGCGCAGAACCGAACCGTGGTCATCAACCCAAAACACGGCGCAGAGAAAAACCACCTCCTTTCAGTAATGAAAAAGCACAAGCTTAACTTCGTGTATCTTTACGAACCCAGCACCGAATGGATACATTACAGACCAAAGGCAAAAATGCTGGTTCTGGACAAGGTATACAAGGACGGCATTCAAATTCCCAAGATGTTCATCGGCAAGAATGCATTCCACCTACCGACCATGAAAACTCATGTTTTCACCACCATCACCGGCGCCATGAAAAACGCATTTGGTGGCCTCCTGAACGATAACCGCCACTGGACTCATTCAGTTATTCATGAGACTCTCGTTGACCTATTACAGATACAGAAAGAAATCCATCCGGGTATATTCTGTGTAACTGACGGCACTATTGCGGGCAATGGTGCTGGACCCCGCCTCATGCAACCGGAAATCAAGAACTATATCCTGGCGAGCGGTGACTCAGTCGCCATCGATGCCATTGTCGCCAAAATGATGGGCTTTGATCCGATGAAATTAAGATTTCTGGCTCTTGCTCAGGAAAGAGGCTTGGGCCGGGCAAATCCACGAGATATCAGAATTGTCGGAAGCGACATAAGCGGCATCAATTTCCACTTTCAAATGAAAGATACTTTTGCATCACGCGGTCAGAAAGCTATTTACTGGGGTAAGCTCAAGCCCTTGGAGTATCTCTTGCTGCGCACGCCCCTTGTGCCCTGGTCATTCATCGCCTCAAGAGTATTCCATGATTTCTACTGGTACAATGTCCACGGGAAAAAAGTCGCCCGGAAATTCCAGAGGACCGCATGGGGCGAATTATTCAAGTCCTACAAGTAACCCACTCAACTACATACAACAAACAAATACAAAAAGAAGTTGACATACAATACGATTTCTCTATAATTATTTAGGCTTAACTAGAGAGGTTGACCAGATTCGAAATCCTCTGTGGATGGCGAGATGGTATTAACGCTCGAAAGGAGGAGATTTGCAGGTTTACGGTAAGGTTAAGTGGTTCGATGGAAAAAAGGGCTACGGTTTCATCGAGAACGAGGATGGGTCAGGTGATGTGTTTGTGCATTATGCAGATATCATTGGCGAAGGTTACCGGGCTCTTCGTGAAGGCGAGCGAGTTAAGTTCGAAGTAAGTCAAAGCCCTAAAGGTAGCAAAGCCACTAAGGTCGAACGCGCTGAAGAATAAGTAAGAGGCAAATATGTCTCTAAAGGGGGTAAACCGACGTTTACCCCCTTTTTGTTTACTTACCAAGAACGGGTCGCCAAGCTCAATTTCGTGGAAGCAGTTATGCTTCGAGCGAACGGAGTGAGTCGAGAAGTATGTTTGCTGAATAGAGCCGGGAAATGCACCGCAAGAGACTCGGCTGCCAATTCTATCACGATCTACGAATCACGAGTGCGACAAACGAAGCTATATTTGCAGCGGTGCAGTATATCGTCAACCTTCACCGATAGCTTGACACGAATAACCATATTTGCTATAATCCTGTGTGCCTTTTCTGCGCATCATCGACGTAAACCTCAACCGGTTGGATGAATCCCTCAAGCTCATCGAAGACATAACAAGATTCCATCTCGAGAAGAAAGAATTGCTCTCTCAAATAAGAACAATCCGTAAAGACTTTCTTAGTCTCAAACGTGCGTTACCACTCTCTGATATCATCGGCGCACGCCGAAGCCACATAGACCCCGGTAGGAAAAGGAAGTTTGACTCAGCGCGCAAAAAGACCAACACAGGTTTGCTTCTTTCCAGTCTGTCCCGCGCCAAGGAATCATCACGGACAATTGAAGAGACCCTTAAGACCATAAAACCGCGCCTGAGCGACAGAGCCAAGAAAATCAGATTCCAGATATACGACCTGGAAAAGGATATTGTGATCCACGACATAAAGAAAGCCGACCATACCCTTCATGCTATTATCGATGAGAAATACCTCAGTCTTTTGGATTTGGAAAAAACCGTAAAGACCATGGTTGATAACGGTGCAACCATGATCCAACTAAGGATCAACACAATGAAGGACAGGGATTTCTTGCGTAACGCCAGGAAAATACGAAAGGCCATAGATAAAGCAGAAGTCAAATTCATAGTCAACAACCGGGTTGATATCGCCTTGGCTTGTGCTGCCGATGGTGTGCACGTCGGGCAAACCGACATGCCAGTAAGAGTTGTTCGTAAAATAACAGGTGACATGTTCATCATCGGCGCATCTGCACACAATCTAAAAGAAGCCATCCGAGCTGAAGCGCAAGGAGCCGATTACCTTGGAGTCGGTGCTATTTTCCCAACCCGCACAAAGCGTGATGCCCGGGTATGTGGACTTCAAACGCTGAAATCGATCAGTGATCGTGTGAAAATACCGGTTATTGCCATCGGAGGCATCACTGATAGGAATTATCATGCTGTATTACGCACAGGAGCGGCCGGCATTGCCGTTGCTTCTTTCCTCTATGAGGGGAATCTACGACACAGATTGCGTTCATTGACACGCTAATAGAAATGGTTATACTTTTAATTACCAATGCCATTAGGTATTCCCGTATTGTATAAATCACAGGAGGTCCCATGAAACTTAACATCACAGCCAGGAACTTTGATCTATCCGATGCACTTCAAGAATATGTGACAAAGAAACTTGAGAAATTAAAGCGTTTTGACCATTACATTATTGACTCCAATATGATCATAGAAAAAGATAAGGGAACAAGCATCATCGAATTAACCCTTTCGGTAAAGCACGCATCGGTCACCAGCCGTGTGAAGAACCCTGATATCTACATGGGTATCACTGACGTCGCCAGAAAGGTCGAGCGACAGTTAGAAAAGTACGAAGCGAAGTTCCGGGAAAGAAAGAGACTTGCGCAAAAGACAAGAAGAAAATGAAGTCAATAACTCTTAAAAACCTGTATGAAGACAAAAAAGACGACCTTTCTCTGGAAATAATAACCGGCGCAGAACTCTTTGATAAAAAGAAGATTACAAGTTATGATGTCTTCCGTCCGGGACTGGCCCTTGCCGGTTACACGGGATATTTCTTGAGCGAGCGCGTAATGATCATCGGCAAAACCGAAACTTACTATCTGAAAACACTGAAGCGCGATATCAAAAACCGACGTATCTCAACCGTTATGAGACTGGGCACACCATGCGTCTTCGTAACGAAAAATCTTGGGATCGATAAGAAGTTCGTCGAGGAAGCCAAACGCCGGAAAATCCCTATCCTCCGCACGCCGAATTCCACAACCCCTTTCATACATAGTCTAACCGCCTATCTTGATTTCATGCTCGCACCCACCGCGTGTGTGCAAGGTACACTCGTCGATGTCTATGGCGTGGGCGTGTTGTTTATTGGGAAACCGGGCACCGGCAAGAGTGAATGCGCACTGGACCTCATTGAAAGAGGCCATCGCTTTGTTGCCGATGATCTTATTACGATCATCAGAAGGGGTGATATTATCATGGGTGCCGGCGCTGAGAAAAGCGCACGGTTAAAACACCATATCGAAATTCGCGGTGTAGGAATTATCGACATCTTCAGGATATTTGGTGTCAAATCGGTCCGCTTGAAGAAACGGGTAGAAGTAATTATCGAGCTTGTGCTCTGGGATGAAATAAAAGGCGAATTCGAACGTATCGGCATGGACCGGAAGACAAAAGAAATTCTGGGCGTTGATATCCCGCACATTGTTATACCCTTAAGTCCGGGCAAGAACATTTCAGTCATTGCCGAGGTCATTGCGATGAATTATTTGCTCGATCTGCGCGGTGTCAGACCGGCCGAGGAATACAACCAAGAACTCAGAAGGATTCTATCTGAACACGAAATGCCTAGTGTGCACTTTGACGAGGATATTGAATAACTTGTTATGGTTAGAGGTATTATCATCGGACACGGTACTTTCGCAGATGCTATGTTGAAAACTGCTGTGCAGATTGTCGGCAAGCAGCCGCTCATTGAAACTGTCTCTAACACCGGACTGTCTGGGACATTATTAAACGAAAAAATTCAGAAAGCAGTTCAGCAAGACACTAGCGAAGACACAATTATTTTTGTCGATTTGTCGGGCGGCAGCTGCACCATCAGCTGTTACAATTTGCTTAAGAATATGGAAAACATGAACGTCATATGTGGGG
>JBAUFP010000257.1:0-5333 GCA_049679205.1 bacterium
GTATCGTTTCAAGAGCACTTACCAGAAAGAGAGTAGTCGAACAGAAGGTGGGGGAGACAAGAATACTGGAAGACTTGCCTGTGCCCGAAGGTCTCTACACGATTCCAAATAATTCTTGGGTTAAAATTGAGGATGATGGCAGTGTCCTGGTCGGTATTCATCATATGCTGTTGGTTACGATCAAGAAGATCAGTACGATAGAATATCCCAAGCTGAATGAAACAAGATACCAGGGTGAAGCTTGTGTCAGGATTGTTGAATCCGAGGAACGCATGCATAAACTCTGGACACCAGTGACCGGTAAGATAATCGCAATCAACGAACGCGTAAAAGATGACTGTTCGAAGTTGTATCGCGATCCTTATGTTACCGGCTGGTTGGTTCAGATGACGCCGACCAATCTAGACAATGATCTGAAGAATTTGGTATCGACCTAGCAGCCTGTGATAGAGATGGAGGACCCGCACTGACACAGTTACCCGTCTAAAAATCTTCATAACGGATCGTTTCATGAATTGGGAGGCGTGTGGATATAGAATTCTTAGGTAACGATTTTGATTTGATACCAACGAAAATCGTGGCCGTGGCAAGAAATTACCGGACCCATGCTGAGGAGATGAAGGCAGAGTTGCCCAAAGAACCAAGGTTCTTTCTCAAGCCACCGTCTTCGCTCTTGGCAAACAACGGTGAGGTCATTCTCCCTAAAGCGTCGGCCCGCGTTGATTACGAGGTGGAATTAGCAGTTATCATGAAGACAAAGGCGAAGCAGGTGGCGCCTGATAATGTGAAGGAAAAGATCTTAGGCTATACCGTACTCGTCGACGTCACGGCGCGTGATATACAAGCGGATGCAAAGCAGAAAGGTATGCCGTGGACAATCTCTAAGGGTTATGACACATTTGCTCCGATTGGTCCGAGAATAGTGCCGGTCCATGCGGTCGATGAGAGGAACCTGGGTATCTGGCTTAAGATCAATGGTGAGGATAAACAGCGGGACAATACTGATGGGATGATATTCTCGGTGGAACAGCTCGTGTCATATATTTCAAATATAATGACATTGGAACCGATGGATATTATCGCCACCGGTACTCCCTCCGGTGTAGGGCCGATGCAGGATGGCGATATGATTGAGGCGGGAATTGAACACATTGGAGTACTGCAGTTCAAGGCAGTGAGTGAGCCTTGATCCCTAGAGCGCCGGTATGAAATCCGCTGATAGAAAGAGTCATGTGCCTTTATTGCAGCTGGATTGGGGTGTTGACGGCGTGCGTTTTGCGTTGAAAAACCATGATGTTGTTGTTGTTGTCGATACTTTGCGATTCAGCACCGCGGTGACCACTGCGGTTGCAAACGGATTCACCATATACCCGGTTGCAGATCAGGAGCGAGGTAAGACCCTAGCCGCGTCATTGGGAGCGGAAATGTCAGGCAAGCCGGGCAAGGCAAAGTATACAATATCACCCCATAGCTATGTCAGAGCGCTGCCCGAGGATAATCACCAGGTCGTTCTCTATTCGCCTAACGGGGCAACGTGTGCAGCATTGGCTAATGATGATGATACTGTATACATTGGCTGCTTTCTGAATGCCCGGGCATTGGGCAGGTTTTTATCAGAGACCGTCCGTGAAGAGCGACGAGGTGTTACCGTAGTTGCAGCCGGTGAACAGCGTGCGGTCGACACTGGTGAGCGTATCGTATATGACAAAGAAGCTGCTTACCCGGTGTTCGCCATTGAGGATTATCTGGCTAGCGGTGCGATTATTACTCATACCGAACTCCCGAAAAGCGCGGAAGCTGATTTGTGCGAGTTAACATACAGCGCTGCACGAGATAGAATCGAAGAATTGCTATCGGGCAGTTTCAGCGGTAGATATCTCATAGAAAATGGTTTAGGAGATGATATTACCCATGCTGTGCAGCATGATCTGTATGACGTCGTGCCGGTGCTACACCTGGGAAGGATTACAAAGTATCACCGTTCATGAAAAATCAACAACGAGAATTTATGGAGTACTATGATGAGCGGGCACCCGAATATGACGAGATCTATTTGGGTGGGACCCCGGGTATACCCGAACCCCAAACATACCGTGCGGATGTGAAAGCGATCAAGGCAATTTGCAGTAGTTTTGGCCGCGGTCATCTCATTGATATCGGATGCGGTACCGGTTACTGGTTACCCTATTACAGTAAGAATTGCGCTGAAATAACACTCGTTGACCAGTCGCGCAGAATGCTTGTGGAATGCCAGAAGCGGGTCAAAGAACTAAATGCAGAGTTAGATGTTCATTTCGTCAAAAGGAACTTCTTTGATGTACGTTTTTTCTCAAAAATCTATGATACCGCGGTAATCGCCTTCTTAGTTAGCCACCTGAATGAAGAAAACGAAGGGGTATTTTGGAGGAAACTAAAGAGGATACTAACGCCCAAAGCAGAGATGCTCTGGATCGACGGTTCATGGAGTCACACACGCAAGAAGCATCGCGCTAAGGAGGGGTTTCAGAAAAGATCATTGAATGATGGGCGTTCTTTTACTGTTTTCAAAAAATACTACGATGAAAAAGACATTCAGGCAGTCGCAAATAAGTACTCTTTTGTCCTGCATTCCCTTTATGTGGGTGAAGTATTCTTCGCCGCGCGCGCAGCACTACGCTCTTAATTAGTCTCCATTTCGATCAAGCACTGTAAGGTTTCCAGCTCATCCGCATCAAACCATACAACCCTACACTCGGGGCACTCGTCGATCTCGACATGATACGCATAGCTGTAGAACTTGTGGGCCATCGATTTACCGCATTTAGGACAGTGACGCGCCCGTATCGCATCCAGCAGCAGATTGAAGTGGGGCTGTTTCGTCTTTGCTTCTTCTTTAATGAGTGTAGCAATCCGTTGCACCCGTGGAGTGAATCCCTTTTCCTCGCGGACGAATATACGGGGGAGCTTACCTTGTTCAGCAAGAATCCCATCACAGTAAGCGCAACGCCATAAATAGAGACCCTCATATTCCTGGGGTATCAACCATTCTTTGCACATAGGACAAATACGCCGTATCTTCCATATTGGTTCATCCCGCTTCTGAAAGAAGTAGCTGAGCGCGGGTACTTCACGGGCTTCGAATTTATCTTTCTGCCCGGTGATTTTCAGATTCGTTTCCGGATGGAGCCATTCGAGGGTTTGTAGCTGCAGCAGAGTATACGGTCCGTACCAGATGCTATCGCGCTGGGCCATGAAGCGGATACCGATTTTGGTGATTTCAGATATGGTCTTATCCACACGTTTTTTATCTAATCGCTCAGCAATTACGTTAAAGTCGGCATGTGCTATGTCGAGGATAATCTGCAGCCGTCGCACGAGCGGGGGATGAGTGGAAAACACGGTGGCGATCATGCCTTCTTTCTCGTCAAGCTTGCTGTAGTGCGGATTCAGGATGAATATTGGTCTGATGTGTTCACCTACGGATCCAGCCCCGCGCCAGTGCGTGCCAATACGGTACAAGGCACTTGCCAGACTCAGTGGGTTACGCGTCAGACGGACGGCGGCTGCATCAGCACGGTATTCTTTTTCGCGTGAGATAAACATGTTCAGCAACTGGCTGCCAAGATCGATGAAGAAGAGTAGAATAAATATCGGTATTGCCAGTACCCCCATGGTGATTGCATCTTTATTGGATTCTTTCTCGAAAAGCGGTGACGTGCTCGGCTGGTGCCTGCTCATCATCTTCGTAAGTTGGGCAAACACCTCGCTGTACATACCAAAAAGTGAACATGTGATCGTTGTTTCCAGGCAATCATTGGAAATGATGTGTGCGATTTCATGGGCAACTACTGCCTGTAGTTCATCTCGTGTGGCACGTGATAACAAGCCTTCAGTAATACCTACAAGTTTACGTCCCTGAAGGTCGGCAAGTGCAAAAGCATTCATCGAACCGGTCGGTATAATGTAGCACTCGACTGCGATACCTCCAGCGGATGCCCTGATCTCATCGACTACGTTGTTGAATTTCGTGTGATACTTGTCGTGCTTGTCAGGAGGTTGTGCTCGGAGGAGATTCAGTATTTTCGGAACAACATTGCGGTTCGAGTAGTACCAGTGCAGGATTGCGGCAATGAGCGCAATGAGCAGGATATATAAAGTATCCAGTCCAAAGAGATGAAATTCGGTTGTAGGTATGGCAAGCGATTGTCTGAGATAGATAGCTACTTTGACGATTGATGCGAGGATGAATACCGATAAAAAGTAAAGCGAAACCAAGAAACCGAACAAGACATATATGCGCCAAGTCCTCTGTTTCTCAATGTCCCAGAAAATTTCTTTTCTTGTCGACGTCACACTGAAGTGTACAACAATTCATGTTTTTGTCAAGAATGAAAAAGATGGTCAAAGGGTTCCCCTCGTCCACCAAACTTCTTGACGGACTCGGGATACACAATTTCAAAATCGCATCACAGACCAGATGCGAGTGAAATTGGTAGGGGTTAGGGAGCCGGATACAATATCGTAATGGTGATTCGTAGTTCGTACTCGTGAGAGAAGTGATTGATTGGCTGGCCGGTTTGAACGAGATTCCGGTGGTCGAGGTTCGGTCTCGACGTACTCCACGCGAAAGCCGAAATTCATTCGTTCGACAATATATGTGAAACGATAGACGATTTACGACAGACGAATACGATGGAAAGTTATTTCCGTTCCAAATATGCCTTGGTAAAAATTCGGTCGGGTATCCTGATGTCGAGCTCTACGTCTTCCAGTATAAGCTCGGTATAGGTGTCTCTGCGCAGCTTATTCACCATTTTGATTGAGGTGGGGAATCTATAACGACCAATGCTTTTGAATTCACTAACCGTGATTTCTTTCATGAGTTTACCGCTTTTCGCGAATAATTCTACCTTGACCGCCACATACTTATCCTTATCCACCCATAGTTTTCTTGAATAATAGGTGACGTCAGGAACCTTGGCCGTAAGCTCTAAGACATAACATTCTTTTTCGTCGATAGTATCGATGCCGGTTAGCTCAACGTCATACAATTCTATCAATTTTTCGTTTTCTGCGATATCGTCATAGGAAAAGTCACTACCCATCATACTCTGACGCAGCATATGCCCGGCGATCTTTGTTGCTTTTTCAACCGAGGGAATGTACATCCACATCTCATCCTCAATCATCAGGAATCTCGTCCCCTTGTCCCGTGCCGGATAAGTGAATTCCATGTATGCCCGCTCTTTGCCTTCAGCGTACCCGGTGAATCTTTTTTCGCGTATTGTGCCACCCAGGCTAATGGTCATTCTGGCGTTATAATTCGATGACGTGACTACGGTGTTGTTATCTAC
>JBAUFP010000258.1:0-2875 GCA_049679205.1 bacterium
AGTATGTACTATGTAGTAAATAGAAAAAATCAAAAGCAATTTCGAATTTTGAAAAGCGAATTGCGAAAACCTCCGATAGCGATCAGGGTATCAGAAGATCAGCAGGCAGAGTACCAGAATAACAGGACATCAGGTCCGAATTGACGATTTAGTATCTGATACTGTGAGGTCCTCGTGTTCTGCTTCCTGTTATCCTGATGACCTGATATGCTACATGGTGATGCGTATGGCTCGTTAGGTCAATGCTTCTCGACTCATCCACCAAATAACGTGGCGGATTCGCTCGAAGAATAATACAACATTAGTGTTCGAGCTTGTCGAGAACGAATTAGATGGCCAATGAACCTGTACTGGATCTATTGAAGGATTGGGTAACTACAGGTTTCTACGGCCGCGTATAGCGTGAGGCGTCTAGCGTACGGCGTCGAGCGTCCCGCGTTGACACGCACATGAATTTATGTATATTTAGCCTATGAATGAATTCCCGCCTAAATATGATCCGCAGGGTATTGAGGAAAAGTGGTACGAGTTCTGGCTGGAAGCACAATTCTTCACCCCTAATGTCAAATCTGAGAAGCCACCGTACACGATTATGATACCTTTACCCAATGTAACCGGACGGCTTACGCTTGGACACATCCTGAACAATTCGCTGCAGGATATTCTCATTCGTTACAAGAAGCTTACCGGTCACGAAACACTCTGGCTAATGGGTATGGACCATGCGGGAATCGCAACCCAGGTCGTAGTCGAGGAAAAACTACTCGAAAAAGGCATAAAGAAAGAAGACCTGGGCCGTGACAAATTCGTGGCCGAAGTATGGAAATGGAAAGAAGAATATGCCGAGATCATCAGAAAACAATTGAAAAGGGCAGGGTATGCGCTTGACTGGTCAAGAGAGCGATTTACACTCTCTGAGGATTACTCTAAGAAAGTGATCAAGGTCTTTGTCGACCTCTACAATAAGGGACTCATTTACCGGGGTGAATACATAATCAATTGGTGCCCCCGCTGCCTGACTGCTCTGTCTGACGAACAGGTTGAGACCGAAGAGCAAAAAGGCAAATTATACTATATCAAATACCCGATCATCGGGACAGAAGATCACATAACGGTGGCAACAACTCGGCCAGAAACAATGCTGGGCGACA
The DNA here is from genome assembly GCA_049679205.1 of bacterium. Taxonomy (GTDB): domain Bacteria; phylum Hydrothermota; class Tepidihabitantia; order SM23-42; family SM23-42; genus SM23-42. The sequence continues at coordinate 1,152 of JBAUFP010000258.1, forward strand.
CTGCGGTATGCGTCAATCCGAAGGACAAGCGTTACAAGAACCTTATCGGCCGCAGGGTTCTCTTGCCGATCATGGAAAGAGAAATACCGATCATCGCGGATGACTATGTGGATCCGGATTTCGGAACGGGCGCGCTCAAGGTCACGCCCGCACACGACCCTTTTGATTTTAGTTTAGCCAAAAAGCATCATCTGGATTTCATTGACATAATGAATCCGGATGGTACATTGAACGCGCTGGCCCGGCAATACAATGGCAAAGACCGCTACGAAGCCCGTAGCGAGATCATTGAAGAGCTCAAGCGAACCGGGCTTCTGGAAAAGATCGAGAACTACAAACTGCCGCTGTCCAAGTGCGAGCGCTGCGAGACTGCGATCGAGCCACGCATATCCAAACAATGGTTCGTGCGCATGAAGCCTTTGGCTGATCCGGCACTCGATGCCGTACGCGAGGGTAAGGTCCATATCTACCCGCAGCGATGGGTCAATCTATACAATCACTGGATGGAGAACGTGCGTGACTGGTGTATCTCGCGTCAGCTTTGGTGGGGCCACCGCATCCCTGTCTATTATTGTAATGCCTGCTATGATCCGGACCATGCCGATTCTGAACAGGGAGTTATGGTTTCCACCAATAAACCAGACCGGTGCACAAGTTGTGGGTCGAACGATATCTATCAGGACGAGGATGTTCTTGATACCTGGTTTTCTTCCTGGCTGTGGCCATTTGCCACGCTCGGCTGGCCAGAAGACACCGAAGATTACCGCCTCTTCTACCCTACTCAAACCCTGGTCACGGGTTGGGATATCATCTATCTGTGGGTGGCGCGCATGATCATGTCCGGGTTGAAATTCACCACAGAGGTTCCCTTTTCCAACGTGCTGTTCCATGTCATGATACGTGACGAAAAAGGCAGAAAGATGTCAAAGAGCCTCGGGAACTCACCCGAGCCCGTGGAACTGATCGATAAATATGGAAGTGACGCCCTGAGATTCGGATTGTTACTCATCACACCGCGTGAACAGGATACACTCTACACTGAAAAATCGATCGATGTCGGAAGAAAATTCTGCAATAAGCTGTGGAATGCGGCGCGCTTGATATCAACACATACCAGCAGCACGGAATTCAATCCTGGAGAAATTTCAGTTTACGATGCATGGATCATCGAACGCTTCAATGACCTGCTGGATCGCGTCGAAAAATACTTCAGGACATTCGAGATCAACGCAATAACCCGTGAGCTGTATGAATTCGTGTGGCACGTTTTCTGTGACTGGTATCTTGAATTCATGAAGATCGAAGCGCCCGGGCCAGCACCACGCTATGTGTTACGACAACTGCTTACCATGCTTCATCCCTTCATGCCCTTTATTACCGAAGAGATCTATCAGAGATTTTCCTTTCCGAAGAAGAGCATAATGCTTGAAACGTGGCCTAAGCACATTGATATAGCCAACAGTGGAGCCGAGATCGAGAAAATTGTGCGGCTCGTCGAAGGAATTCGAAACATCCGTGGTATTTTCAACATAAAGGCCAAGGAACAACTCGGGATCGACATAAAGGCAAGCGACACTGATATTTCTCTGATCGGAGATAACGAAAACATAATTAAGAAACTGGCCGGAATCGGAACCATCACCTATAGTTCTGCGATAAAAGAATCAGTTGCCAGTCTCATCCTGCCGGAAATGGAATGCTATGTGCGGCTCACCGGTATCGAC
>JBAUFP010000259.1:0-3038 GCA_049679205.1 bacterium
TGCCATATTTGATGAGCGACATATGGTCATCAACGATATAATATTTCACAAAAGGCACAAAAACGTGCGGGGCAACCGAACTGCCTATTTCCCATAAGGAATCAACTAGCTCCGGAAAGAATTTTGCCGAATTGCCTTCCTGGAATATCTGTAGGTCCTTATCACCCACCATATCCAGCACAATGACAAAAGTATATTCCCGGACACAGCGTGCGGCGAAATGCTCGGAACCCAATAATTCAGCGCCCCCCACATCCTCGCCGTCAAAGAAAAGTAGATCGATTGTGCGGCGCGAATGATTCTTCATCAATGTGTCGGCAAGGCTGAGAAGCAAGGCCACTCCAGATCCACCGTCATTGGCACCCGGACATCCTAAGTCTGAATCCCAGTGTGCGGCCAATCCGATAGCTGGCTGCTCACCATGAAAGCGCTTGTATATATTGTAGTAATCAGTGCCATGAATGTTGAACGAATCGAGCTCAGGATTTTGCAGGTTACTCAAAATAAAATCGCGTGCCTCTCTGTGACCCGCAGTACCTGGCACACGCTCACCAATACTACAAAAATCGACGAAATATTCATACGGATGCTTGGCGCATAAATGCGCTGGTATCAACGCGGAGGAGAGCAGGAATAACCCAACAAGGAACCCGGAATTCTTGCTCAGAAATTTATGTTCGTCCATATATTCAAACCAACCCTTTTCGTATCCTGATTACGCACGCTCTCTTTGTTCTGCGAATAGGAAAAACTCGCACCACCAGTTATACTTGACGAAAAATTATACGACAGTCCGAGATCACTCTGGAGGATACTGGAATCATAGATCGGACTGGTAAGATCTGCTGAATAGTTGGTGTTACGATTATAACTGAGCCCGAGATTGATGGCAAGATTTGAAGCGAACTTGATGCCTTTAAGGAAAGGAAGGCTCATACCCCTCGGCGCACTGAACGTGTAGGCTAAGGACACTGAGGCACCACGGGTGAGGGATTTGGACGGAAGTTCAAACCCCGCCTGACGGTCAATGGAATTGGTCTCGGTATAGATTATATCCACAGTTGAGGAAATGCCTTTAACCCAATTTGCCTGCCAACCGATCAGTGGGCTGAAACTAATCGTCTTGGATTCCGACTGCAATACTGTATCCTGGAACCGGCGCTCATACGTCTGATTGAATAACGTATTGATTGAAGAAGAGTGGGTGTATTTCTTAAGAAAGGGTAAAGCCTCAAGCCTGGTCAAACGCAAGTTGGCATTAGGATAAGACACGGTCCGGGTACGTGTTTCAATGTTACCATAGGCAAAGGTGCGGTTTATGTTGGCATTGTACCCGCCGTTCAACGTAATAAACTTATGGTTCAGCCCGGAGGTTGCATTGTAGGAATCGACTACACCCCGGCCTGGATAGCTTCCCGCCGCAACCTCATCTTCAGGAATTGAATCCAAGAAACCAAACTGGTATTTCATATCGGGGCGTTTCAATACGTTTAGATAATTCGAACTGCGCTGCCGCGACCAGTTCAATGATGGATTTTGGACTTTCTCAATGAATCCCTCGATCTGCTTTGCCAACCAGCCAGGAGAGCCAACCGACACCAGGGAGTCCTTTGCTTCATCCCGCAGTCGTGTAAAAAACTTAACAATACCTATAAGATTCACTGTCCCATCGACACCATAACGCGCGGTGTTCGAAACATTGCGCACATCATCATCTCGCCGGATCTCAAAACGGTAGTCTTCGTTGTACGAGGAGTTGAAACTTAGTCTGGGCGTGAGTATTCTCAGGTTTTCAGAAAACGATGCATTCAGAGAATGGTTTCTTCCCACTTCTTCACCGAACCTGCCGCGTGCCGTTACCGAATCACGGTTCTGAGCAAATTCAAAAGTCGCATTCGTTGTCCGATGCGGTGCATAGGTTACGCTGAAGCCCGGGTTCAGTGTCTTTCTCTGTTGCGAGCCTGAAGCGGATAAGTTAAACGAAGTATCAGGATTAGGACGGTAATAGGACTGCACGCGGTTGTCTGTATAGAGCGCATTGAACGAGATGTTCTGGGGCAAAACCGAGAAGGTCTGGCCCAACAATTTAAAGGCGAGTTTGGGATCGAGCCGGTACGACCCCCGATAGGTCATGGTTCGTGTTGTGTCGGCATTAAGCGTACTGCGCGAACGAGTAGCCGAGCGTGAGTGATCAAGTGATATTTTATCCAGAGTGTTCTTCAGAAACCAATTCCTTGAACCGGATTTAGACAGACTTACCGTGTATGAATTCAAAACACTGGTTGCCTTTTGTTCTTCCAAATCTTCACCTAGAATCTCCAGGTCATCTGCAAAATATGAAAAACGCGGCTTTTGCTCGGTGTTGCGGTAATTCACGCTCAGGGGTATGTTAAACCCCCATTTTTCAAGCAAGAACTTGTGCAGGGCAATATTGGAGTTGATCGCGTAGTTCCGCCCGGCACTACTTGTCGATATGGTCTTGGACTCGGACAGCCGCTTGAACCGTCCGTTCGATTCGTCAAAAGAAACCGTAACCGACGCCAGGTCCGCGAGATTCAACGAACCAGTAGCCCGGATAATGCGCCCGACCTCGGTTTGCGGTGCAATGAGTTTTATGTCATTAAACCAAAGTGTATCGGTCAGGGGTGTTGAATTCTGATTCGTAATCGCAATTTCGAAGAATTGGTTAACCGAAAGTGAAGGGTTACCAACAACCGTATACTCAGAGTCGCTCGCCGTGCCGCTGCCCTGGGTGAGCTGTTTCATATCGAGAAAACGCTGCATGGAAATAGTAAACAAGCGCCACCCATTCCCAGTTGCGACAAGGACACCATTGTTGAATTCAGTAGAATACTCATAGTAATTCAAGGAATCGCTGCCGATGCGCAACGCGATTCTGGGATTAGAATTCCGGGCGTTGAAGTAATAGGTTAGCGTGTCGTATGCCCGATAATCCTCGTTGTCGTCGGTTTGCCGATGCGCAACGCAGGTATGTCTTTCCTTAATGTTTTCGAGCTTTAACTCCAGCGCGCCTTCAC
>JBAUFP010000260.1:0-1676 GCA_049679205.1 bacterium
CGGTACATTCGTTCGGCGCCCTTTGAATAAACTCTGATGCCGCGGTTTAGAATCGCAACATCGATACCCTGTTCTCTCAAGTAGATCGCTTCTTTAATTGCTGCCTGGCAGCAATAACGAGAACAACCCGGATTACCATTATCCCCTCTTGACCCTACACACTGGAAAAATGCGACTGATTTAATATCTTTGATTTCATCCGACAGGATTCTCTTTTCCAATTCCATATTGGTTATGACATTCGGGAATCGACCATAGCCAAAGCGCCCTGCTGGATTGTACAACTCTGACCCTGTGGCCAGAACAATAGCACCAACCGTGAATTCGGTTTCTCTACCTTCTGTCTCCACCTTGACCTGGAAGTTACCGACATAACCAGTGACATCGACGAGCATAGTAGAAGTCAAGAGCTCGCCACCCGCCTCGGTGAATTCATTGATCATCTTGTCGATGATATCTTTCCCTGATTTGAAACTAGGATAGATACTCGAAAGGTCACGAACCAGACCACCCGATACCGCGTTCTTTTCGATGATTTTGACTTTAAAACCACGGCGCAGCAAATCCATTCCACATCGTACCCCTGTGATCCCGGCGCCAATGATAGCAACATCACGGTTAACTGGTAGCTCTTTCGTGAAGAGCGCTGTTAGTTCTCGGACCCGCGCTACAGACATCTTTACCAACTCCTTTGCCTTTGCGGTTGCCCTTTCGGGTTCCTTCTGATGCACCCAAGAACATTGATTTCTGATGTTCGCGATATCAAAAAGGTATGGATTGAGACCAACTGCGGTCAGTGAATCTTGAAAGCTCATTTCGTGTGTCTTTGGTGTACAGGCGGCGACAACAACCCTGTTCAGTTTGTGTTCAGCTATCCGTTCTTGAATCTGGCGTTGAGAAGTTTCCGAGCAGGCAAAGGTGTAGTCTTCAGCGAAGACCACATCTGATAATTTTTCCGCATATTCAACGACTGCCTTGACGTCGACAACCTTTGAAATATTCGGTCCGCAATGGCAGACAAAGACACCGATTCTTGGTGGACCAGAAACATCAACTGGTTCGATTTCCTTTGTCTCGATCGGGACCTCATGACCCTTAAGAAAACATGCAGCCTTGACCGCAGCACCACTTGCTTCGGCGATCGAATCGGTGATGTCCTTTGGGCCTGTTGCGCAACCGCATACCATAACACCTTTTTTCGTCGATTCAAGGGGTTCGATCGCGGCCTCTGCGTTCTTGAAAAATCCATCTTCGTCTGTTTCTACGCCGAGAACCTCTGCCAATTCCCTACCTCCCTTTGCGGGAGTCAGTGCCGAGGAGAGACATACGGCATCAAATGTCATTTTGTTAGGGCGTCTATGTTCATCTTCATAGTGAATAATCAGATCACCACGTTCGTCCTCAATGACCTTTGATGGCTTGCCCTTTATGTATTTCACACCCTTTTCGAGTGACCGATTATAAAATTCCTCAAATCCTTTTCCAAAGGCTCTGATATCGATATAGAATACTACAATGTTTGCATCTGGATAGTGTTCTTTCAGGACAAGGCTATCCTTGATTGTATTCATACAACAGATACGACTGCAGTAGTTAATGTCACGTCGCATGTTGCGCGAACCGACGCATTGGATAAATGCAAAACGTAGTGGGTCTTTTAGCTCTTTGTCGAGAGG
>JBAUFP010000261.1:0-3012 GCA_049679205.1 bacterium
GAATATGTAGTACAGGATGGTCACGTGATTATTGTTGATCAGTTCACGGGGCGGTTGATGCCAGGCCGGCGCTACTCGGATGGCTTACATCAAGCGATCGAAGCAAAAGAAAGCGTGCGGGTTCAGGAAGAGACTCAGACCTTTGCCACGATCACGATCCAGAATTACTTCCGGATGTATGATAAGCTTTCAGGCATGACCGGCACGGCGGCGACCGAAGCCAATGAGTTCTGGACGATCTACAAGCTGGACGTCGCTGAGATACCAACTAAGGAACCAGTGCGCCGGGTCGACTATGAAGATATTGTTTACCGGTCGAAGCGCGAGAAGTACAATGCCATTGTTGATGAAGTAGCCCGCTGGTACGAGAAGAAAAGGCCGATACTGGTGGGCACAACATCGGTCGATGTATCTGAGGTATTGTCCAGGTTATTGCAGCGCCGTGGAATTACCCATGAAGTATTGAATGCAAAACAGCACCAGCGGGAAGCGGTGATCGTTTCTCGAGCCGGTCAACCCGGTTCCGTGACCATCGCCACGAATATGGCCGGCCGCGGAACTGATATCAAGTTGGGAAAAGGCGTGGTTGAATGTGGCAAGTGCTGTATTCTTTGTCTCGACCATAATTGTTCAGAATGTGACCACCAGGAGAAAAAGGAATGTCAAGGAGATCTGCCTTGCGGTTTGTACATCATCGGTACTGAACGGCACGAATCGCGGAGAATTGATAACCAGTTAAGAGGTAGGAGCGGCCGTCAGGGAGACCCGGGTTCGTCCCGTTTCTTCTTGTCATTGGAAGACAACCTGATGAGGATATTTGGCTCGGACCGGGTGGCCGAAATCATGGACCGCTTCGGCGGTGAAGAGCAGAAGCCATTGACTCACCCTCTGGTTACCAGAGCGATCGCTAATGCCCAGAAGCGCGTCGAAGAGAATCATTTCGAAGTACGAAAACACCTGCTGGAATATGACGATGTCATGAACAAACAGCGTGAGGTGATATACAAAATACGCGATGAGGTACTACTCGGCGAGAATCTAAAGGATAGGGTTACAAAGTTCTTTGATGACGCTATTGATGATATCCTAATGAAATACACTGACTCAAAGACAAACCCTGAAGAATGGGACTGGGAAGCAGTTAAGAGTGAATTCAACTTGTTGTTCCTTACTGATGTAGCAATACCCAAAGAGAATATTCCAAAGATGAAGCAGGAAGAATTGCTCGATCTGTTATTGCAAAAGGCAAGAGAAAAACTCGACTGGCGTGAAGAGGAGTTTGAAACGGAGATTTTTCATGAATTGCTGAAGTTTGTGCTGCTGGGTACGGCCGACAGTAAATGGCGCGATCATCTGTACTCACTCGACGCACTCAGAGAGGGAATTAGTCTGCGGGCCTATGGTCAGAAAGATCCGTTGGTTGAGTACAAATTTGAATCCCGCAAGATGTTTGATGAATTGCAGCGTGACCTTGCGCGGGATGTGTCGGGCCTGGTCTTTAGGGCGCAACCTAGACCGGGTGCAGTGAGAAGACCACAGGCGACGCGTGAATATAAACCGAGTACAAGACAGCAAGCCGTGCCCGAGCCGGTGGGAGCAGAAGTGGCGGCCGCCCACGCCGGAAGTGCACGACCTGGCCAGAAGGGCTCCGCTCCGGTTACCGCAGAAAAAAAGGTTGGCCGAAATGACCCTTGTCCGTGCGGCAGTGGCAAGAAATATAAGAAGTGTTGCGGAAGGAATGCATAATGAAACCATTCCAAGTACATCTTTTTAATGAAGAGGGAAAGATCCCCGAGTCGGTTCCACCTGAGCCATCTTTTGTCCATGGAAACAAACGCTATCTGAATTTTCTACACTTCGATTGTTTGCACCTGAAAAACAGCGAATATCTGAAAGAGACAGCACGCATGAACATCGAGGCAAGGGGAATCGTACCGACCGATGCACGCGCCGAGATCATGGCCGACCTGCAAGATGAGATGGCTGAGGTGAAACGAATTGAATCATTACTGTTTTTCCCGGATGAAGTGGCGATGATGTTTGCCTTGATGTCCATATTCGGTCCGAAAACAACTTTTTTTGTTGATTACGAGACTTCAGCCAGTTTGATCAATGTATTGCAGTATCGGCATATTGAATATTACGATTTTCATGACTTAGATCAACTGAGCAAGCAGCTCAGTGATCATGCTGAGAAGGTTATGTTCGTGGACGGGATATATGAATGGCTGGGTAACATCGGGCCAGTAAATCATATCGTGAACCTCGCCAAGGAAAGCGAATGCATCATCGTTGCCAATGAATTGAATTCTTTTGGATTACTTGGCCGCGAAGGAAGAGGTTTTGTCGATCTCTGTAATGTCTATGAAGATATTAACATAGACATCGGTAGTTTCAGCCGATTCCTCGGAGGATTTGGTTGTTATATCGGCGCCAAGAAGTACCTGGTTAACAAGATAAGAGAGAACGTCGGACATATCACAGACTTTGTGCCGCAATTTATGCTTGCGGTGAACCTTGCCGGCTTAGAGACGATAAAAGAGAAGACAAAGAGCAAGGACATCCATAAAAAGTTGTGGAAGAATAGTCGTTATTTGATCACTAATCTCAAACAAATGGGATTTGAGACCGTGAGCGAGACGCCGCTTGTCGTAGTTACGTACAACAACAATGAGGAGGCGGGCGAGTTTACGAGAAGACTCATCGATGAACAGCTAATCGTGGCGCAGAAGAAGGAAAGAATAAGGATGTGTATTTCAGTGGAGCACAGTAAAGAAGATCTTGATTTTTGTCTGCATAAGTTTGAGGTGATAGGAAATGCACTGGGAATTGTCAAAACGTAAACGTTTCGACAATTCCCAAATTACAAACTTCAAATTTCAAATAACAAACAAACTCCAATCCACAAATTTCAATCTTCTTTCGATAGTTGGCCACAATTTACGAATCACGTTTTTTGGTCAACACAATTGACTTAAAAGCCTTTTCCGTTATACTGAAATGAATATGGCA
>JBAUFP010000262.1:0-7573 GCA_049679205.1 bacterium
TGACAATACTGACCTGTAATATGAAGAATCCCTATGGTTATGGCCGTATCATACGGGGAAGGAACGGTTATGTTGATGCGATCATCGAGCAGACCGAAGCCACGTCTTCGCAGCAAAACATCACCGAAATAAACACGGGTGTTTATTTCGGATACAAGGATTTACTTTTGTGTGCCCTTGCCCAGATAACCAACAAAAATGAACAAGGCGAGTTCTACCTCACCGATGCCGTTCGAAACATCGCGTCGGGCGGTAAAAAGGTGTGCGGCTATATGATAGAGGATGAAACTGAGATCATTGGTATTAACACGAAAGCACAGCTCGCCCGGGTCCGCGCACTCGTCAAAGGAGACTGGTTCGAACAATTGATGCAAAGGGGTGTATATATTGAAGACCCCTCTACGACAAATATCGATCTCTCGGTGAAGATCGGGGAAAATGTCCACATCAGACCTCACACTTTGATCGAGGGTGACACTACGATCCCCTCCGGCGCGACGGTTGGGCCGTTTGTCTGGATCAAAGACGGCAAGCGGATTGAAGGACCTCCCTATTGAGATGAACTCATCCGGGAAAGCACTCCTCTACATCCTACTCGTTATCCTCACCGCGTTCCTGATATCCATGGTCTTTATGTACACCCGTGAGGACCCCGAGGAAGTGCGCAAGCGGAACAGCAATATACGGGTCGAGGTACTCAACGGCTGCGGAGAGAACAGGCTCGCGATAAAGGTCGCGAATATCCTGAGAAGGACCGGTTTCAATGTATTGAAAATAGGCAATGCAACGAAACAAGACTTTCAGAATACGGTGGTCATCGAACGAAGTAGTGATGATCTCAAGAATGCACGGTATTTTGCAGAAAGAATCGGATGTAAGAATATTGGCAAGGATATCGATCCTGCGCTGCATCTCGAGGTTAGTCTGATTCTTGGCCAGGATTACAAGGAATTCTTCACGGATGTCGAAAAAGAGTTCTGACGATAAGAGCGTGGCTGATAAGGGTATTGCTCTGGTCAGGAGCCTCACCGCGCTGATCGATCAGAAGAAGGGTGAGGACATACACGTGTTTGATCTTCGTGGACTTTCTCCAATTACCGATTTTTTTGTGATTGCGACGGGCTTATCCGAGGTCCATACAAAAACCATGGCTAACCATATCATTGAGACCGAAAAGCCTCAACATGTTGAAGGCTTGGAGGCGGCGAGTTGGGTGCTATTAGATTTCTTCGATGTGATCGTCCACATCTTCTCAAAGGAAGCACGCGAATTCTACGGACTCGAAAGGTTATGGGGCGACGCGCCAAGGTTAGAGGTCTCAGATGATTAGGCAGGACCTAAGGGCGATACTCAAAGAACAGTTCCCAGATGAAGACATCGTCATTGACTATGTGCCGAAGGACAAAGATGGGGATTACTACACGAACCTGGCTTTCAGGGTTGCGAGTCGGGAAGGAAAGACGCCGATGGAAGTTGCCCAGGCAATAGCTTCTCAAATCAGGAACCCTATAATAAAAGAAGTCACCGTACACCAGCCGGCATTCATAAACTTTACGCTCAGCGAAGAATACCTCTACGAGCAATTAACAGCCCAAACCACGCTCGACGTCGGCCAGGGCAAAAGCGTTCTGATCGAGTATGTTAGTGCCAATCCAACCGGACCGATCAATGTAGTCAGCGCGCGTGCCGCCGCGGTGGGTGATTCTCTGATCAGATTACTCAAAGCGGTTGGCTTTAAGGCGCACGCAGAATATTACATAAATGATGCTGGCCGCCAAACAGATCTACTTGCCGAGAGTGTCCGGCAACGCATGTTAGAAATAGGGGGTGACAGAGCGCAGATCCCAGAGAATGGATATCATGGTAAATACGTCAAGGAAGTGGCAAAAGGAGCTTTAGCAAATGGTATAAAGGACCATCATGAAATCAAGGCGTACTCTATTGAATATTTCATACAGGACCACAAACGGGTCTTGAATGATTTCGGCGTCCATTTCGATACTTGGACGCGTGAATCCGATATATACAAAAAGAGCTACATCGAAAGAGTACTGGAAACACTGAGGAGCAAGAGTCTCACCTACACCGAAGACGGCGCTACCTTCTTCAAAGCCAGCGCATTCGGTGACGACAAGGACCGGGTCATCGTGACTTCCGAGAACCGTAATACCTATCTGCTGCCAGATATCGCCTACCACGTTCAAAAAATCGAGAGGAAATATGATCAACTGGTGAATATCTGGGGACCAGACCATCACGGCAGGATCAAGGGAATACTGGGGGGCATTCAAGCATTGGGCTACCCGGCAGATATTCTGAAGATATTGATCGTACAGGAGGTCAAACTCAAGAAGGGTGGCAAATCAATTACCATGTCCAAGCGATCCGGTACCTTTGAAACACTCAGTGATCTGCTCGAAAAGGTTCCGAGAGATGTAGTACGCTTTTTCTTCTTAATGCGGTCTTCTTCACAACATCTGGATTTTGACCTGGATTTGGCTCTTAAGCAATCCGATGAGAATCCCGTCTATTACGTGCAGTATGCATATGCACGCATCAAGAGCATCATCAAATTTGCTGGCGAGAGTGGTTTCGAACGTCGAGGCCAAGTCGACCTGTCACTCATGCACGAGAAGGAAGAATTGAATCTGATCAGAAATATCCTCAAGTTTCCCGAAATACTCGAAGACGCGGTCCGTGCTCTCGAGCCATATGGGATTGCATACTACCTTATTGACCTCGCTCACAATTTTCATTACTTCTATCAGAAGCATCGTGTAGTAAGTGATGATATAAAACTCACCCAGGCAAGGCTCTACCTTACCGAAAAGACCGCGGCAACGATAAAGAATGGGCTTGATCTATTAGGCGTATCATGCCCGGAGAAAATGTGAAAATAAAAGGGCTCAAAAGGGGTCAGAGAAGGCTCGAAGACGGCGAAGAAGGCTGCCCTTTATTGCCCTCGCGCGCCATTTATCAGCCCTCTTAAACCCTCTAATAAGATGAAGGAGGTTTCATGAATCTAGCAAGTTTGCTGTCAAAGGATAGGGTCAACCTATCACTAAAACCGGGGAAGAAAGACGATGTGATAAAAGATCTCGTGTACACGATAAAGAAAGGGGCCGATGCTGAACTTATTGTCTCAACTCTTCTCAAAAGAGAAGAGTTGGGCTCGACCGGTATTGGCAAGGGGATTGCCATACCACATTGCCGCTCGCTTGCTGTGGAAAAACTGGAGATCGCAGTCGGCAGAACGAGCAAACCAATCAATTTCAACTCGATCGATAAGAAACCAGTATTGCTGATATTCTTAATTATCGCACCGCCGCAGGATCCGGGTAATCAATATTTGATAACCTTGGGCAAAATTGTTCAGATCGCCAAGGAAATCACGAAGAAGGATCTCATACAAAAAGCCAAAACACCGGAGGACTTCATAACCATAATCAACGATATTGAGAAGGGACTATCAAAAAGGAAATGAGAAATGCCTGATGTTATCGAAATGCATCTAAAGCTCTTGTTTGACCTCGATAATCTGATCGATGATATGGAAGACCCATCATACAAGAGCATAGGCTTCAAGATCGAAGACGAAGCCAGCCTCGTGCTGATAAGGAAGAGGAATGAATTACTCAAGAAGCTGCCTGAAGAACTGGCACGGGCATACGAAATACTCAAGAAGCGTTACCGACAGGCAATTGCTCCAGTTGAAAATGATTTCTGCCTGGGGTGTTTTCAAAAGCTCCCCACTGAACTGCTGACCAGAAGCAAAGATATAATAACCTGTCCCAATTGCGGGCGAATACTCTACTGGCGAAAGAAGTAGAACAAGAGACGCATCAACTCGTTCTGTACAACACTCATTCATGTGTATTGCATAGAACTAACTCAGTAGCTCAGAATTTCCCGCGGGCATGTTGAAACTCAATGCAGAGCAAAGTTTCTAACCCTGAGTTTTTCGCACTCACCATCTATCTGTTCATCAATACACTGTTTGTCTATAAATATACATCACGGTTCACTTCTACACCCTGGTTATGGATAGCGTGCTATCTGATCTGCATCAGCGCACTGGTTTTTCTGTTCTATAAGGATTTTGATCTCAAAATACACCGAAAAACGAGCAACTCGATCTTTGTGGTTTCTGTTGTATTCATCTCGCTCACCCTCACGCTCATCATGCTACACTTTGACCCCGGGCATATACGGGTGGGCAGGTTCCCGGCATTAGAGGATTGGATCGCTCGGTTATTGAACGGTCAATACCCGTACATCTCCCCCACACGGCCATCTGGATTCCCGTTCCTTTTTCTCCTCGCCATGCCTTTCTACCTGCTTGGCGATTTGGGGTTGCTGCAGATATTCGCTTTTCTTATCTACGTGTTGATTCTGCGATCCAGATATGGTGGTGAAGGTACAAACCGGGTGCGCACGCTCATCTTGCTAACCACCTCCCCTGTGTTCCTGTACGAAATCGCGGTGCGTAGTGATTTGTTCAGCAATATGGTACTGGTGATTCTATACATGATGTTTTGTGAGAACAGAGTACGTGACACAAAGATCCCGGCGCTTCTGATCATGGGCTTCGTGGGCGGGCTGCTGCTGGCAACCAGGGGCATTGTATTGTTGATATTCTTATTGTACTTTGGTTACCTCTTCAAAAATCAGCTGAAGAGAGGCCTCCTTTTCTTAACGGGCATCATTACCGGATTCATTATTGTGATTCTACCTTTTGCGTTCTGGAATATCGAATACTTCATGCGCCATGGACCATTTTCGATTCAGACCTCCTATCTACCTTTTTGGCTATCAATCCTCCTTATCTTTCTCTGTATTTACTTCGCCGGGCGCGCAACGTCCCCGATTATTGTATACAGATACATAACATCGATGCTCTTTGCCGCAGTCTTCATTGCCTTTGTAATATCTCTGATAGGCAGAGGTTGGGTGGATACTATCTTCGGTGACCGTTTTGATATTTCGTACTTCTGTTTTACCCTTCCCTTCCTTCTGCTCCTGTTGGATTATGGCCGGGCAAGCGCCAACATGGACGGTAAGGTGTTTGGTAGATTCGATAGGCTGCTACCGCTGAAATAAGAAATACGAAGGGCAGCGCTTTCCTGCTGCTAATTCACTTGGCTCTGATACTCAATTAGGGTGATTGAATTCTTACCCGACGAATCTGTGTATTTTATAAACCGATGCGGATAGTCTTTTTCGATATAGAAAAAAAACCGTCGGGTAAAGAAAATCACCCGCGGCTTCATCTGAATCTTCCAGCATTGAAATGAACCCGCCGGCGTGACCATGTCTTCTTCGCCCAGCACTTCGAGCTCGGCATTAACTATCGTGAGTTCGGGAACATGGAGCCGGAACATGATCTTGAAATCCATGTGATAATCGAAGCCACGGAGCGCAAAATCCAGCGTGTGACGGTCGTACACTGGATTTTCATCATTATGATTGTATTCGCGACCCTTGAAGAAGACGTTGATTTTATCTGCCTTCTCAAATTCGAATACCAGTTCGCCGTTTATGATTTTCTTTGCAGATAAGGTGCTGAGATTCGTTGTATCCAGGAGGATTGTAATTTCCCGGTCCGAAACATAGAAGATATGGTAGCCAAGACTATCCCGGTAAGAAGTTGCTGCGAGCGAACCTATCTTTCCCTTCTCATTCGTCTCGTATCGAACCGATTCAGCAGATGGCAGGATTTGCAGAAATAACAGAAATACTATCACAGGAGTCTAATCGGATAGTCGGTCAACGATATCGAGAAGTTGTATGATGTCCTCAACCTCGTAAGCGGCACCAGAATGTTCGGTGCCAAAGCGATCCCCATAGCGCGCGAATACCGTCTTCATCTTGAGTAACTTCGCGCCATAGATGTCCCGCTCGGCCCAGTCGCCGACCATGATTGCGCATTCCGCCTCAACGTCTAACTCCTGTAAGGCAAGTTTAAAGGGTTCGGGCGCGGGTTTTTTCTTATTTGTGTCTTCAAATGTGATAACGATGTCAAAAATATGCTGTAAATTCAACTGGCATAGCCTCAACCATGCCTGTAATCGAGGTGCATCGCTGAGCACAGCTAGTTTGATGCCTCTCTTCATTAACTCCATCAACACGAGCTGAACATGCGGATAGAGTACAAGCGCTGCCTCACGCGCGCGACGGTACCCTATGATCCCAGCGGCATGAATTCGATAGTCGATGGTTCCTAATTCACGAGTGAGAAATTTGTCGAAAACCCTCTGGTCTTCTATCCCCTCCTCCTCGTAAATTTCGTATATCCCCTCCTTCACGTCTTTCTTGGACATCTTGAGGCCGGCATCGATCATCGCGAGCGCAGCCGCTTCGATTGCGGCCTCCTTCATTGCCATGAAATCGACGAGTGTATTATCCAGGTCGAAAATGATCGCCTTTATCATAGACTGGCCCTCATGATACCAGCTGCTTTTTCGGGTGCCGTATGATTTATGTAAAACCCGGTGCCTAATTCGAACCCAGTGGTCCGGTATAACCTCGGGGTGATTTCAATATGCCAGTGAAAATCAGATTTAATCGTTGTCCAGTAACTTGCCTTGGGTAAGAGATTTGGGCTATCACAAAGAATGAGATTGAACGGCGGGTCATCAAGAACATCATAGACTGTCCTGCAAATCCTTTTCAACGTTATCGCCAGATCCCTGATTTCTTCTTCATTGATATCTTTATAAGAATAACTGTGCCGCTTGGGCAAGATCAGAATTTCAAAAGGAAATCTTGATGCATATGGAGCTATGACAACGAATGCGTCGCTTTGGAAAACAAGCCGATCACCCATTTCGATCTCTTGTTGAATAATATCACAGAAAAGACATCTTTCTTTGTAGCTGTAGTATTCCTGAGCGCCGTTTAGTTTCTGCTTTACCCGCACCGGGGTTGCCGGTAAAGCAATGAGGTCGGAATGGGTGTGTGTCATCGTTGATGCTCCGGCCAATGGGCCGTGATTCTTGAAAATGAGTATGTAGCGCATTCTTTTGTCCTTGTGCAAATCCTCAATGCGCTGTCGGTAAACGCCGAGTACCAGAGTGATCTGTTCCTCATCCAGCTCGAAGAAATTAGTAATGTGTTGCGGAGTTTCGACGATGACCTCGTTAGCACCAATCCCTGAAACCATGTCGTATACGCCGACACCTGATTTTTCGAGTGTGCCCTCGATCTTAAGTATCGGATTGATATTGGGAATCACCCGTAGTTTCCAGCCTGGGTTATCTGGTGCACTATCACTACGTATCGCAAGAATTTCGTTGGGGGTGCGGCTTTCCTGCCCTTCACAAAAAGGACACTCCTTTGAGATACCCGCTTCCCGTACTGGCATTTTAGGAATCACATCGTTTTCCGTGTCGATAATCACCCAAGTATCAGTGACAATATCCCTTCGGACTTCTGACATCAAACGCCTCCTGCTTTAGAATAGCCCTGACATGAACCATTCCTTTTCTCGAATCTCACAATCGTCATTAATTACCCTGTCTTTGCCTAGCACTGACCCCGGCCATTTTATGCGCGTATCTTATCGGTTCGGGGA
>JBAUFP010000263.1:0-2052 GCA_049679205.1 bacterium
TTCGTCGCCTTTTCTGAATAAGGCCAGTATCGGAGGCACTTCGATATGCAATTTCTGGCACAATCGGAAAAGCGTTTTTTTGTTCAGGATATCATTGAGAACACGAATGTTTGCGATTATGACGTTAAGCCGGCGCTGGAATTTAGCGATCATTTCGAGGGTTTCGGCATAGGTGCCGACGGCAATGATTCTTTCTCGGATGAGCAGGTCGCAAATTCTCTTTCTGATTTTTCGGTTCGGCTCGATGAGTAAGATCATGACGGCTCATTATATGGTTGGCAAATCCCTATGTCAATGCAGGTGGGGGTGGGTGGGTGTAGAGGTATAATTATACTTAAGTCTCACAAGATGCTTGACATCCTGGGGAATATGTGTATGATTTCAGACAAATGAGAAAATACTTGTTTCTTTTATTAGTGCTCTATATTGCCGCGCATGCCCAGGAATTAGGTGCGCGTTATTTGATCGTTACGCATGATAATTTCTATAATGCGATCCAACCGCTTGCCAATTGGAAACACAGAAAAGGCATGCGAACCAAGGTCGTGAAGCTTTCCGAGATCGGTTCTTCAACAACCCAGATAAAAAACTATGTGCAAAGCGCGCATGACACCTGGCAGATAAAGCCGGAATTTTTGCTGCTGGTGGGTGCACCAAACTACTTACCATTCGGTTCGAATTATTCGGATAATTACTACACAAATATGGATTATGACATCTATAACGAGATACTATCTGGCCGGCTGACCGTGCACAACACCACAGAGGCCCAAACAGTTGTCAATAAAATACTACTGTATGAAAAAAACCCTGACTTAAGTGATTCACTCTGGTTCGTTGATGCGTGCCTGATCGTGAGAGAAGAGTATAATAATTATGATGATTCAATTTACTGGGATAATATTCATCATGCCAAGAATCTTATGCTCAACAACGGATTCAACTTCATGGATACTCTTTCCAGGTACGCGGGTGATAATGCATACGATGTCATTAGTTCGGTCAATCAGGGCCGGGCATTTGTTCTTTACCGCGGCAGCGGTGTCAACAACTGGTACTCACCTTTCAGCGTTAACCCTGACCAGGCCGCGAACAGTACGAGGTTGCCGATTGTCTTGTCAATAACATGTCGAACGATCGGCACGAGTGGCACACCGGCAACTGCAGAAAGATGGTTATTGACCGGCACACCATCCTCGCCCAGAGGAGCAGCCGGTTATTTTGCCACGACAACTACAGGTATTCATATCTCCCATCTGAGGAGTGCGGTATGTAAAGGTTTCTTCAACGGGTTGTTCCAGCAGGGCAAGAGAACATTTGGCGAAGCATGTGAAGCCGGCAGAATGAATGTTTATAATCTCTATAGCAGTAGCAGCGAGTATCGAGGTTTCACCACCCTGGGTGATCCTGAGATGAACATCTGGACCGCGATTCCAAGACCGATGGATTTATCTTATGATTCTCTATTGTCCGTTGGCCAAGATTCGCTGGCGGTTAGGGTTAGATGTGAAAATGTCCCGGTAGAATCAGCGTTGGTTTGCCTTGTTCTTGATACGGTTGTCTATGAATACGGTTATACAACAAATGAAGGTGAGATAATATTCAATTTTGAAACGCTGGCACCGGGATATATGCATATCACTGTAACGGCAAATAACAAGATTCCTTATACTGATTCGATTCCAGTCATATCGACGAGTGTTGAAGAAACAGACGAACTAAAAACCGCTGGTTATTCCAATATATCTGTATCGCCGAATCCGTTCACTAACCAAACACAGATTAGATACACGATACACGATCTAGGATTCACGATAAACAGAAAGAATTTGGACATATATGACGCGACGGGCAGATTGGTAAAGTCTTTTTATCTTGAATCATGTATCATGAATCGTGAATCAGTCGTTTCGTGGTCTGGTTGCGATAGCAACGGTAAAAAGCTGCCCGCCGGTGTATATTTTGTGCAGGGCATAACTTACGAAAAAAAACATACAGTACCAGTATTGCTGGTTCGATAATTTCACCTCTTTCTACGTTTTAATAGCCGCG
>JBAUFP010000264.1:0-5703 GCA_049679205.1 bacterium
GTATAAAGAATATCCCCACTGAAAATCGCTTCCAGACGCGACGGAAAAAAGATCGAAAACTGAAACACGTGGGTCAATTCATGCACCAAAACATGACGGAAATCTTCATAGTCACCGGTAAAGGGCACGACCATCCGGTTCTTGAGTATCTCGGTAAAGCCACCCGTGGCTTCCTCAATCAATTCCAGCGTAATGTTAGTTTGAGAGAAGTCATTGGGTGAGTTATAGAGTATTGCCGGGATCTTAAAATCGATGGCCACGCCCAAGTCTTCGCTCAGCATCGCGTAACCATCTTCCAGCACGACCTCGGCAAAGGCCGCCAGGTCGTCACAACCCTGGTAGAAGTAGATATCAAAATGCTCGGTGCTCAAAACCCGAAAATCGAAGTCTTTGTATTGTATTTTGTTCTTGCCAAAATATTGAGTAAAGATCATTAAACCAACAATAAGTAGAGTATTCATAATAAATTATACTCACCAGTATTTGGGTGTCAACCAGCGTTGTTTCAATTTGATGGAATCTGTGGCTAATGTTGCATAGTTTCCCATAGGCACCTCGTCGGGCAATGGCGTTTTCAGGAAAATTCGCTGTTTCTCATCCCTCAATCGAGTATATGCTCCACTGCTATAAGTTATGACATGATATTATACCAAAAACTTGCGGTCGAGTTTTCTTTGTGTTTGTTGACACCGCTCTTAATCATGCTATAATCTACTCGAAATGCTAACCGAGCCGCATTTTTCTGGTAGTCAAAGGAGACCATCCAAATGTCGATTAGAAACAACGATGATTTTATCAGGGAACGTGCACAATTGATCAGGACGATATCCAAGTATGGCAGCAGGATACAGAGCGCTCCGTCCACCTCGAATCTTAGGTTCACGGGGTAATTAGAGATAATAGATCAATGCACGTCTTCATAAGCGACGCCCACATCCGTACCGATAAGAGCTACCGTTGTCAAATGTTGGTTAAATTTCTCCATCAGATTCGACCGCGCTTGACCAACCTTTATATACTTGGAGACCTGTTCGAATTCTGGTTCGAATACAATCTTGTCTTTCCCAAGGACTACTTCACCCCCCTTGCTACATTGTATAATCTCATAGAAGACGGCAAGCGCGTTCACTATATACTAGGGAATCACGAAGTAACGATCGGGCGATTTCTGAATAACTTCGGTTTCACCGTGCATCCCGGGCCGACGATTTTGGAAATCAATGGGATGCACGTATTACTCGAGCACGGCAACAAAATCGATAAGCGCCTCTGGACGTCTTTCTGGGAGAATCTGCTCACATCAAAGCTAAATCATGCACTATACCGTCTACTCCATCCGGACCTCGGCATTTTTCTTGCTCAGGGTATTGCTCACTTGTCACGAAAACAACACCGCAGTGAACGGTTAGAAAATATGCTCGAGAATTATGCACTACACCGGCTTCGCGATGTTGATGCTGTTATCCTTGGACATTCACACCACCCCGTTATCAAAGAATTCCCGGGTAACAAGTATTACATCAACACGGGAGACTGGGTTAGAAACTTCTCGTATGCCATTATTGATGGCAATAGGGTTTCACTCAACTTTTACAAATAGCCAACAGTCGCTTTCATCCCCTTGCGCCGTCGTGCATACTTCCCAGACGAGGGAAAAATTCATTTAGGAAACCAATTTCTTGAAGAATCTCTCGATGCGGTAGCGTCGAGCATTAATCTTCTTGATGGCATGAATGTTCTTAATGGCCGCCTCGCGACCGCGCTCGATCAGGGCCTCGATTGAATAAAAATCAGCCCAGTGGAATCCCGAAACATCCGGTTTGATAATAAAGTCAGCTTGCTGGAGGACCCGCTGGTCGAGATGGTATTTCATGAAAGAGTAAGAGCGTTGATTTATCTGAAATCCCGTGTTCGGTTTGCCGTCAAACCGGGGGCGTTTGCTAAGATACACGGCGAGGACGGTTTTGGCACCGATGCTGCGTACTGGCTCGATCGGGATATTATCAATGACTCCACCGTCAACATAAATACCCGGCCCCTGAACAAACGGCGGAAAGATACCTGGAATGGCACAGCTTGCCCAAACCGCATCCGCAATCGACCCTTTTGTGAAGACAACTTCTTCACCGGACCGAATATCCAAAGCATTACAGGTGAAACGCAGAACACAATCCTCGAATTTCTTGACGCCGAACATGTCGTTAAAAATCTTCTTCGTTGCATCATATTTAGTGTGTGATTTTCTAAACAACAACGAACCCAGGAAGAACTTCTCGAACAATTCATTCTTGAAGCGTTCAAAAATATTCTCGGCGCCAGCGTAGAACTTATCCAGTTCCAGATTCCTGAATTCTTCGGACACGATCATCTGCTTGGCCCTCGCGCGCAGTCCTTTAGCCGAACCCTCCAGGCAATAGATTGCGCCGACGACAGAGCCAATTGATGCCCCCGCGATACGGCTTGGTCGGATATTATTCTCTTCGAGAACTTCCAGGACCCCTATGTGGGCCAGACCTTTTGCGCCTCCGCCCCCCAAGGCAATACCTAGATTCATTCCTGTTTTACAGTCTGAGCGATTATAATCCGGTCGCGTCCTTGTTCCTTTGCCATATACAGAGCCCGATCCGCCTTTTCGATCAGATCAACCCTGGTCTTTGCGTCATCAGGATAATGGGCAATGCCAACGCTCACCGTGAACTTGATCTTTGCGCCGTCGAAGTTAACCTCTGATTTTAAGAGCTGGTCCTTCATGCGCACTGCCCTATCCATACCCCTTCTAAGCGAACAGGCAGGCATGATGATTGCGAATTCTTCACCGC
The DNA here is from genome assembly GCA_049679205.1 of bacterium. Classification (GTDB taxonomy): domain Bacteria; phylum Hydrothermota; class Tepidihabitantia; order SM23-42; family SM23-42; genus SM23-42. The sequence continues at coordinate 2,820 of JBAUFP010000264.1, forward strand.
CATAGCGCGCGGCAATTCCAACCTGGGAAATCAATCGCCCGAGGAATTTTAGAACCTTGTCTCCTGCTTGATGGCCATACGTGTCGTTTATCTTCTTGAAGTGGTCGATATCGAGTAGCATGAGTGTCAGTTCATTCACCTCGGATATCTTAACCTCAAGTATTTCCTGAAAATGACGGTGATTGTAGAGATCAGTTAATCCATCGCGGATCGAGAGTTCTTTCACCTTATCATAGAGAGTTGCCCGCTGCCATGCCAAGGACAACTGATACGAAAGAATATTCAGTATCCGAACATCATCTTCATTGAATTTGTTACGCTGATGGTCTTCGAGCCAGATCACGCCGAGCAACTCATCATCCTGTTGAATCGGAACTCCAACAAAAGAAGCATTACTGGTCTTCGTTCCTTTCTTGAATGCAACTAGATTACCCTTGCCCAGATCATCTTTGATGATTGAATTCTTGTGGCGCGCAACGAATCCGACCAGGCCATCATTTAACGAGAACCTTGTATTCTCTGCGACATAGGTCGAAATCAATACTTCACCCGAGTAGTTGATTTCATCGACCTTTGCGATAGAAATATCATCGCACGGCATGAAGTGTTTGAATGCCTGAATTGTGTCCGAGAGGATTTCTTTCAGATCTAATCTCTTATGGAGTTTCTCGGCAAGTTCGGCAATCGAAGAAAGATGCTGTACATCGTAGCGCGCTTTTTCATAAAGCCTTAGCATCGCCAAAAGAAACCCGGCCGTATTGGCGGCTTCATCGAAAATTGCCTTGTCCCGGTCGTGAAACGATCCACTATTCCGGTCCATCGCCAGCACACCAACGACCTTATCGACCAGCATAATTGGCGCAATCATGACCGAGCTCACCTGCGCCGCGCCGCGATAGTACCCGAGTTCATCGGGGTGCTGCAAATACTCCTTGATAAGAATCGACCTCCGCTCGCTAATTGCCTGGTGATAAAGTCCTGAATGCGCTTCAACGACACTCTCCGGTACGAAGAGTTCGGAATGAGAAAATCCTTGAACGAGTACTATCTTGTCCTCGTTACAAGCGAAGATCGCCGTGGTATGAGCATTAAAGACGCTGTGTATGAATTTCACATAATACAATAGCGGACGCTCAATGCCCTTATGTCGGTCAATCTCACCAACTGAGGTTACAACTTTATCCGAAGCGTAGGTGGCGGGAGCAAAGAATTGATCACGCGTCTCATATTTCACCAACGATCTAGTGATACGGCTCTCACGGCTACGCATGCTATCGATAATGTATCCAACAACAAGCACAGCCACAATCAAGAAACTGAAAGGCAGTATTTGGAACCGACGGGCAATCAAACTAGAAGTAAACTCAATGACCACGATCGTCAGTACTACGATCCAATAGTTGCGTGTACTATCTCGATAGCCGATAATGGGAAAGGTCACGCAGTACAAAAGAAAGAGGGGAGATAACATACCGCCGCTCAGCTGGACTGCCAGATTGACCGAAGAACCAGCAATGATAGCGTGTAAGAGACGTGTCTTGTTAAATGAAATGTAAAAAATCGAGTACGCGGCGATTAAGAGTATAAAAAGATAAACATATGGCACACCCAGTTCATAGTTGAACAATCCCAGGCCACTGAGTATGGCATACAGTACAGCAAATGCGTAGGCTATCCTTATTCCCATTCTATCGTCGCCGGGGGTTTTGACGTAATATCGAAAACCACGCGGTTGATGCCCTTCACCTCATTCACGATTCTGCGTGCTACTCGGTCCAAGAAATAATGCGGCAGCTTTACCCAATCCGCCGTCATGCCATCGTCACTGTATACAGCTCTAATTGCGCACACCGAATCGTAGGTCCTCCTATCACCCATTACACCAACGCTACCGAGCGGCAAGAGTACCGCAAAAATCTGCCAGATGTCCCGATAGTTCTTCAACCTTCCCGCTTCCTCGGACAATATCTGGTCTGCTTCGCGCAAGACCTCCAGGCGGGATTGATTCACGGCACCAATAATCCGGACGGCCAGGCCTGGTCCAGGGAATGGTTTGCGTTCAATATATTGTGGCGGTAATTTCAAGTACCGGGCAATTGCGCGCACTTCATCTTTGAACAACATCCTCAGTGGTTCGATTATTTTCAGTTTCATTCTCTCGGGTAAACCGCCGACGTTATGGTGGGTTTTAATAACATCTGCTGGCCCGATGCCTCTACCTGATTCAATAACATCCGGATACAGTGTACCCTGCACCAGATACTTCACATTAGGCGCCCGACTTGCCTCGGTCTCGAAGATCTTGATGAACTCATGACCGATAATCTTTCTCTTCTTCTCTGCATTTCGAACATTAGCCAGTCGATTCAAGAATCTTTGACGCGCGTCTACAATCCGCAGGTTCATGATACGCCCGAGATTCTCCTTGACCTCTTCCCGCTCGTGCATTCGCAAAACGCCATTATCGACAAAGACACCGATCAATTTCCTACCAAGGGCACGCGCCGCGATAGTTGCCGCGACCGTTGAGTCAACACCGCCGCTGATCGCACAAATCGCCTTGTCACGACCCACTGTTTTCTTGATGCGTGCGATCTCTTCATCGACGAAACGCCTCATGTTCCAGTTCTTCCTCGCCCGACAAATGCGGGAAACGAAATTACCGATAATCTGCGTCCCGTATTGAGTATGACTAACTTCGGGATGAAATTGCAGACCATAAAACTTCCCAAGTTGAAACGCCGCGATGCGTGTCGTTCTGGTTTCCGCAATCAGCCGTGCCTGTGGAGGTACTGCAATGACAACATCACCATGGCTCATCCAGACCCTCATCCTGCGGGGAACGCCATAAAACAACGGACTCCTGTGATGCGTCAGGTGTGCC
>JBAUFP010000265.1:0-2504 GCA_049679205.1 bacterium
GCCAGAGGCCGCGGGACCACAATTCAATAATAAATTTGCCTCCATCCCGGCTGCAACATCAAGATAGTTCTTAACAAAGTGCATGAAATGAGTAATGGCTTTTCGAGACGTTTTACCGTCTCGAAAACCTTGTTGCACTAAACGCAGGGTAACAATTTGATAAGTTTCGTCCCGTTATAATCAAAGCATGGACAATCTATCTACGGTTTGATTGTGAATTCCGGCTGTAAATACGAGTAGAATTCACTGTTTTGGAGTTCAAATTGGATATGTGGATAGACCGGCAGCAATGGCCCAGTATAATGGGTTAGAACCGACCTATTGTTTTGAATTCATAGGGATGTTGTGAACCTGTCAAATTCAGGTGGATATCTCAGGTCATGGACTTCTTGAACGTGGTCTCGGCAACTGTTCAAGCAAAACCAGCTGGTCACTGCCGCAGTGCGGGCATTTTAATGTTTTACCGGTAACAGGTGGATCTTCATTTTCTGATTGCCGGATAGGCCTACCTGACATTATAGCAGCCAAAGTCATGGAGTTGGCCAGTGTGCTTACATGGTGAGCATTGGACTTGTGCCATATTCCATAGTAGCGTACCTTATGAAATCCTTTCGGCAGTACATGCTGCAAATATCTGCGAATGAACTCAGAGCCTTCTAACCTGGATGTAATCCACCTGCCGGCTTTACGGTCCTTGTAGCGGATTGTTACATGTCTCTGGTCCACGCTTATAATCCGATTATTGGTGATAGCAATCCGAAATACGTATCGAGCCAGATAGTTTAATACGACAGACTTACCCTGGCCGTAGTGCAGGCTGTGAGCAACCCAGTTCTTTGACCATGTCGATGGATCAACGCTACGATAAAGGTCATTGTCTGTTCTTTTTAGCCTTGCCTTAAACTTATGACGAATCCGCTTTGACAGTGCTTTGACCGGAACCAGATATTTCTTCTTACAGCGGATCCAACGGCCATTATTATCTACTCCGCCACCGGTAACCAACATGTGAATATGCGGATGGTACGTTAAATTGTTCGCCCAGGTATGCAGAACGGCTAATATCCCTATCCGGCCGCCCAAATGCTTTGGATCGTCTGCGAGCTTTATCAGAGACTCAGAGGCAGTCTTCATCAGCAGAGAATACATCCGTTTTGGACGGCTGCGAAAGACACGGTGCAAAGTATCCGGAATCGTCACGATCACGTGAAAATAATCACACGGCAACAATTCCGTGGTGCGTTGTTCGAGCCATTGATGGATCTGGTCTCTATGACAGGCCGGGCAGTGCCGGTTACGGCAGGCATGATAAACGTATACCTTTTTACCGCAACATTCACACTGATAAATATGTCCGCCTTTGGCCTCTGTTCTGCATTGCTGGATGTCGGAGATGACCTTTTTGTGCGAAAGAGGCATTCGGTCAGAAAACCGTTCCAGGTATGAAGGCCCGAACTGACGTATAATGTCGGCCAGTTCGATTGCCATAACCTCTCTTTTCAGATGGGGCTGGTTATGAGCTTTTCGACGGCCTTACGGACCTGAGATTGGATAGGTGTGGTCAGGTGCGTGTATACCTGCGTGGAGCGTATACTGGCGTGTCCGAGCAGTATCTGCACAATACGCGTGTCTACGCCTTGTTCTAATAATCGTGTAGCGAAGCTATGCCGAAATACATGTGGAGTAATATCTTTGAATCCCACCGCATCACGTGCGTGATTGAATGCGATTCTAACAGAACATTCGGATGCGTGTGTTTTACCATAACGGTTTGGGAAGAGATATCGCTTGTTTTTATGCGTTTTCCAGAGGTTTCTGAGGGCATGTAACGTTGTTGGCGGAACAGGTACCTGACGTTGGCGGTTATATTTGCCGATGATAGTCAGGATGGAAGTGGGTTTGTCGATATGGCTTACTTGTATTTTGACCGCTTCGCCGAGCCGAAGCCCACAACTGTACATAAGAAGAATACAGTTGCGATACACAGGATGCTCGACCGCATTGATGATTTGCATGCAGTCTTTATGAGAAAGTGCTATTGGCAGCCGCGTCTGGCGTAAAGGTTTCATTTTTTTTTGAACAGGTCCCAGTCACGGCCCAGTGTATCCTTGAAAAATAATCGTAATGCAAAATGTGTCAGTCTGAACGTACCTTTAGCCGGGCGTTGACGGTGATGCTCAAGCAAGTAGTCACAGACCTGCTGCTCTGTAAGTTCAGCCGGTGAGCACCAGTAGTGCCTGATCAGATGCTCAACGACATAGAGATATCTCTTTCTTGATGTGGGATACATGCCGGCCAGTTCCATATCTGTGAGAAATTGACATTTCAATGCGTTGACAGTTGATGAATCGGACTTTGGATTGACAGTACCCTTTTTAGTGTTGATTTTGCGTTTGGCCATTGTTCGTTTCTTTGTTTCGGGCTTTGGATTGGCAGTGTTCTTTTTTGTGGTTTTGCGTTTAGCCATTGTTCATTCCTTAAAAATACGTGACCATAATACGATG
>JBAUFP010000266.1:0-1704 GCA_049679205.1 bacterium
GAGAACAAGGATATGAAAACCCCAAGTGGGAATATTTTCAGGGTAAAGCCGATAAAAAGGAAGCCGGGACAAGGGGTTCCCGACACTCAATACAACAACCGAAGATGTATTTGTCCAAATTGCCCTAGCTATGACAAATGCATGATGGACAAAATGGAAAAACTCTATTGCGCGGTGGGTAAATCAGAATGCGCAATAGAGAAGAAAGGATGCATCTGCGGGGAATGTCCCGTAGCCAGCGAGTATAAAATATCGGGATTTTACTTCTGCGAAAAAGGAAAAGTAATATAATCAAAAATGAAAGGGGGTGATATTTAATGGAGATGAGCCCAGAAGAGATGGAGAAAAAGAAGGAGATGGTGCTAAACAAGTGCGTCTGCAAGAACTGCCCAAGCTGGGTGGAATGCGGTGAGAAAGGCGGCTTCTGCTTCCCGACCATTGGAAAAAGCAGCTGCATAAAAGAAGAAAAGGGATGTATATGCGGCGGATGTCCGGTATATACAGAAATGAAACTGGAAAACGGTTACTACTGCACAAAGGGTTCAGAAAAAGAACAGAAGATGGCAAAATAGGAACCACTATGCCATTAGTTCATTATTTTTGAATTCGTAGAACAGCGATCAGAACAGAAGGGGTCAGCAATGGGCGTAATTGCCGGCCCCTTATTATTGTGCCGTATGTATACAAACTGACAATGCAGTAGATGCCAATGTGTTGTACTTATTCTATGCTAAATGCATTTAGGAATCGGGTTTTTAAGATCGTTGAAGAACTTATATTTAGATCTTAGTCGTTTTTCCTGGTCAATGCGTTTTGAACCGCAATCATTATTGATTTGCTGCTCCCGGTCGCGCCGCTGACAACGTCGACATTGGGCGATTGTGCTCCAATGATGCGGTCAATGGTCTCGAGTGCTTCGTATCCTGGACCGGAACGTTGTTCAGTGATTTGGTGTTTGTGATTTGATGGTCTTGCACCGTGACCTCTAGCTTAACGTCGACCAGAAAATCACCGAACTCACCGGCGTATACTCCGTCCTCGATTTGCGTAAGATCCACGTCTTCGATTATCTTGCCATCTATAAGCTTAACCATTTGTTGGGCCCTAAAGCAAATGCAATCCCGAACACTATGATCAATCCAACAAATATGCCCAATCCGATCAGAACTTTCTTCTATATTTTCATCGTGCCGCCTCAGTTTTTGTATGGGATAATACTGTCTGATATCTTGGCTATAAAAGTCGTTTTGTCAAGGAGGGTATGAACGCAAAATAACTACATATTTAGCGTGTCATTTTGCTTACTTTAAGATCTTGCGGTATTGCTGTGTTGTCTGATTCTTGCCATAGCGTGATTCTAAACGTTCGATAAGCCGCTCTGCTTCTGCGATGTTGCCCGTGGCGATCTCAACATCGATAAGTCCAATTGTAGCATTGAAATGATCCGGCTGGTCTCTCAAAATACTGTTGAAGACTTCACTTGCTTTGTCGTATTGGCCGCTCCAGTAAAATGCGCATCCTAGATTATGGTGGTGCACAATATCTGTTGTATCCTGCTGATATACTTGTTTGAACATCACGAGAGCTGAATCATCTTGGCCGATATTGTGATAAAGCATGCCTAATTCACTCAGCACCATAAGTTCATTTGGATTTATCTCATGTGATTTGAGCAAGTTTGATAGAGCGGGGGCAGGTTCTCTG
>JBAUFP010000267.1:0-4460 GCA_049679205.1 bacterium
ACTATATTCTTAGTATTGCTTCTCAAGACACCTAGATTTGGTGTGAGCGTGGTGAAAGGGAAACCAGCGATGCGGGGGCGAGCATTCGTCATTGCCTTGAGCAGGGTCGATTTGCCGGCATTGGGCAGACCAGCAATCCCAATGTCGGAGATGAGTTTCAATTCTATCCTGAGCGTTTTCTTTTCGCCGGGCATGCCTTCTTCAACCTTCCGGGGGGCTTGATTTGTGGGTGAGACAAAACGCGCATTACCCCGGCCACCCCGGCCGCCACGGGCAACCAAGATTTTCTGACCATCGTTGAGGATTTCACCAAGGATTTCTTCATTTTCGCATACCACAACACCAAGCGGGACCCTGATCAACACGTCGGTGCCAGTTCGTCCGTGCATTTTCTTGCCTTTCCCGTGCTGACCCCGGGTTGCCCGGTAATGGGGCTTGACATTCAAATCATACAGGGTTTGTAGCCCCCTTGAGCCCAGCAGATAAACAGAGCCACCATCACCGCCATCGCCACCATCGGGACCGCCGCGTGGGACGTATTTTTCGCGGCGAAAAGACATGCAACCATTGCCGCCGCCGCCGGATTCAACGAAAATTTTTGCTCTATCAATGAATTTCATGCACCAGAAGTATACTAAATATCTTCATGAAGTCAACGGGACGGCAAAAAAGTTTCTATGGTTCTTTGTTGTCGGGCTAGGATTTCTTGCTACAAGGCGTTCACTACAGAATAGGTTGCGGCGATTATCTTAGGTTGCGGCGATTATCTGATGAGTTTTTTGCGTAGTGCCTCGGCGACAACTGCTGGTACCAGCTTGGAAATGTCACCCTGGAGGGCGGCAATTTCCTTTACCAGCGAAGAGCTGACAAAAATGTTTTTTTCCGAAGGCATGAGAAAAATAGTTTCGATCTTCGGTGCTAGTTTGCGGTTCATCAAGGTCAACTGCAGTTCATGGTCAAAATCAGAAACCGCACGCATGCCGCGGATTATGGTTTGCGCTCCAATGTCCTCCGCAAACTCAACAAGAAGTGAGGAAAAGCCCAATACTTCGATTTCTTTGTTGCTGGAAAAAACATGACGCACAAGCTTGATCCGTTCCCTATGATTGAAGAGTGTCGTCTTGGGCCCGGCGCTGACGCCGACCACGATTCTTTCAAAAATCTTGGTCGCCCGCGAAATCACATCGATATGACCATAGGTGATTGGGTCAAAGGTTCCTGCGTAAATTGCTTTCCTCATAAGAGCACTGAATTCACTGAACCGCCTTTGGCGGGTACTGAACACACTGAAAGTTTGCACTGAGTACGCTGGACCGCCTGCGGCGGTACTGAACACACTGAGAAGCTTTCTGTGTCTTCTGTGCTGTAATTTTTCAGTGTGTTCTGTGTTGTTGTTTTCTGTGTCATTTCAGTGTTCTCAGTGCTGTCCATATTCTTCAGTGCTTTCTGTGTTCAAGGAATGCAACGGCCGTATCACCGTATTTCTTATGCTTGAACAAAGCGAGTGTGTCCGGTATGGACATTTTTTCGCGCGGCGAGTGTTCTATGATAAGTATGCCGTTACTCGCTAGCAAGGCATGACGTTTGACCAGGTCGATCGTGTTCTGTGTAAGCTTCTTGTTGTAGGGCGGGTCCGCAAAGATCAAATCAAACTCTCCCTTCTTCACCAGCCTTAGTGCCCGACGAAAATCATGGGCGAGAATCGTTACCTGCTTATGGAGTGATAAAGCAGTGATGTTGCTACGCAAGGTTGCCGGATTTTTCTCGACAAATGTGCAGTGCTCTGCACCCCGGGAAATAGCTTCGATCCCCAAAGCTCCGCTGCCGGCAAAGATATCGAGTACTGCTGCATTAGTGACCCTGTCACTGATTACGTTGAAGATAGCCTCCCGGACAATCCCTTTGGTGGGTCGGACGCCTTTTTTCGGGACCTTAATTGAGCGTTTATAACACGCCCCTCCGACGATGCGCATCAATGGATGTAGCTGTTTCTAGACTATTACTACGGTGAGAAGTCTAGCCCCTGATAATTGTCGGCGTTATGAAAATAAGTAACTCACGGTCTTCAACCGCCGTCGTTGTCTCTCTGAACAGTGCGCCAAGAATCGGTATGCTCATGAGTATCGGTATTCCTCTGGTCGTTTTGCTTTCTCTTCTCCTAATAAAACCACCGATTACTACCGTGTTTGCATCTTTGACAAGGACTTTGGATTCCGCTTCCGATGTCGTGATAATCGGCCGGCCAGCAAGAGCTGATGCGCGATCGAGTTCGCTGACTTCAGCGCGTATCTCCATAGTAATTTCTTCCAGAGAGTTTATATGTGGCGTCACTTCTAGTTTAGTACCAACTTCATAGAACTGAATGACCGTGTTTCCGGAGATGTCGAGACTCGGAATACCAAATCGCTGACCGCCGAGGATTTTTGCTTCTTCATTGTCGATTGCTGACACCCGAGGCGCGGATATGGTCTGCGCCTTCCCTGACTCTTCGAGCATCTGAAGGGTTGCAGAGATTTGAGCGAGCGAAGGAACCGTGCCGATGTTGAACACGCCGAAACCGGCAACCTGTGGTGTCGGATTTGCAGCAACGTCAGCGCGCAGGATTCTGCTTTCCAAACCCTGTAGTGTCCAGTCAATGCCTAGTGATTTAGTTATCGAAGCGTCCATGTCCACAACTCTGACCAGTATCTCGACCTGGGGTGTTGGTGTATCAAGCAATTTCACTAGTTGTTCAACACGAGCGTGTACCGGTGCTACTTCCGTGACAACGATGGAATTTGTCCGGATATCGACATGGGCTTTTCCTTTTGGTGAAAGCATAGCCGTGATTTTGTCCAGCATTCGGTTTGGATCAGCAAATTCTAACCGGTATATTTTGGAGCTGACCGGCAGGTCATAGTCTTGTTTATCGAGATTCTCGGCGGTATCGACACGAATGATACCCGGGTCTTCGCGATAAGCGTAGCCTGACGCCCGGAGAATGACCTCCAGTGCGCGGCGCCAAGGAACATTATGCAGCCGGACCGTTACTGTGCCTTTGACATCTTTACCGGCAACAATATTCACCCCAGCATATTCAGATAGGGCGCGTAGTATGGTGAGAATATCGGCATCTTCGAAATCGCAGGAAATCGGCCGTCCGGTTACAGTCGCCGTAGGTTTAGGTGTTGGCAGTACAGGAGGTTGCGGGTCCACATTTGCGGTTGGTACAGGATCCGCAGTCGCTGTCTGCCACTCGGGAAACGTGTTAGTCGCACCGGCAAGCAGCGTCAGCGTGAAGTCGTCGCCCTCGGTCGAAGTCAGGAACGAATAATCACGATCCGTGGTTCCCACTATCCGGATAAGATCAGGTTGTTCAGCGAAGCCGGTGACAGACAAATGCTTAACACCGCCTCGGTTGATGGTAAATTTCTTGCCCGTCAATGCACTCGAGGCCCCGGAACAATCGATGACGATTCTTGACGGGTCCTTGAGGGCAAAGGAATTGGCAACAAATGGTGCATCTGCCTTGATGACGATTTTGGTGTTGATGTCTTCTGGGGTTAGTACTATATCACTAATCACCGCACCACTGGCCAGGGAAATTAATAAAGCGAGGATAATGACATTCCTCATTTTTTACCTCCTTTCCTTCTCTTGAAGCCTCAATTCATACTTGGTTACAACCCCAGCTTGCGTCATTTCGAATATTACCCCTTGACGGTTTATTTGGGCGACCTTGCCACCGATTACCCGGTCACCTCTTTTCAGGATGTAGCCCTGATTAACACCATCTTTGACTAGGGCGTAGTAACCTCGGTCACCCCACAGTATTCCTATGAGCGTGATGTTCTCAACACTCAAGTGGCTCGCCTTACCGCTTCGGGATAAGTCAGTGCCAATTAATGGAACAAAAGGATCACGTCTTCCTTTTATGTTATATTGCCATTTTTCGATGGGGAAAAGTGTGTCCGCTGCGGGTGGAGTTGTTGGTGTTTGGTTAAACAACACTATGCATATAAGACTACTAACGAGGTGGAACGTCACTTTGCACCCCCTTTCCCTTCGCCACTGTATATGTACGTGCTTTAAGTTCAGCTTCGCAACTGCGATCCTTACCTGTTGTTACCTTGATCGATGGGACATTCACAATTCTTGCCAGGTTGCCCACATTGGAAAGGAACTTACCTAGCTGATGATAACCACACGTTACCTTGATCTGAACTGGAATTTCTGAATAATTTATTTTCTGAGCACTCGTGCTTGGCTTGAATAGAAGGAAACTGACGCCCGCTTTAGTCCCTGAATTTGAGATTTGCTGGATCAAAGAAGGAAGCTCTTTTGCCTTGGGTAGCATTTCTTTTGCTCTCTCCCACTCGACCTCAAGGCGCGCGATTTTTTCCTGAAGTTCAGGTAATCTTATTCTTGCTGCCTCTGCTTTCTGTACTTCGATTTGTAGAGAGTCTCGTCTCGATCTCAGT
>JBAUFP010000268.1:0-14532 GCA_049679205.1 bacterium
GCATTTTTTCTCCTTTCCCGCTTAAAGTGAAACGATTAAGGGTAAACGGTTACGATGCCCGTTTCGTATGTGAAGGTTACGGATACGGCCATCAACCATCTTTGTTTTCCCTCTTAAACTTACTCCAGGCCATCGCTAAGTTATATAACTGACGGCCTGATTTATCATATATGTCAATCAAACTATTACACAAATCAACATCGACGGAATCTTCGTAAATATCTCTTGCCTGAGACAGACTGACTATTGTTTCATTGCATTCCGCCATGCTATCATCTAAGTATTTTTGGAATCCCATTTTTTGATGTCTCTTCGCGTAGCCTTCAGCGATGAGGCGAGGGATTGCTTTGCACGAGCGACCGAGTTGGTTTTTCAAATCATATTTCTCGCTCTCCGGTAGCCTTGGGATTACTCTCTTCATAACTTCTATGCATGCCTTATAGGTATTTTGATAGACCTCGAGATCGTGAGAACTGGCTATCCGCTTTTTTTCTTTCATACGTTACCGTTGGACGCTAATCGAAACGGGCCTCGTTACCATCGCCGTCATACTTTATGTTCGCTTTTTCGTCTGGTCCGGCCTTCCTTCGCACGTTCCGCAATCGCCGGTGGTACCCATCCAGCACTGATAGTCGTCGTGTGTTTCAATACAGGATGGTTCCAGAGAAAGACAGCCACTGCACAAATCGGTTTGGGCATCTGGGCCCTGACAGCGTAACTGGCATGCGGGGCAGACATAAATACATCCACCGCATAAGCGGCACTCTTCGGATCTGATGTTAAAGGGAGTTTCGATTTTTTTCTTGTTGCCTCGTTCGGTGAATCCAATTGCACCACCTTGCATTTGTTCCTTGCACATGCGAACGCAACGACCACATAGCACGCAGTCTTCATGGCGGACTGGAAAGTGAATTGAGGTTATGTGAAATTTAGATGCAAGGTCTTGAATCGTCTTGGATTGTGGACAGATTGAAACAAGTAATTCAATCATCATCTTGCGGGTGCTGATGACGCGTTTCGTATTAGTACGCACAATGAGTCCTTCTTCAATGGGATAGGTGCAAGAGCTGACCAGCTTGCTATTCTCTTCTTTGCCGATTTCGACCAGGCAAAGACGACAGCCACCATAGGGAGATAACCCTTCGTAGTAACAGAGTGTTGGTATCTCAATACCGTAAAATTTGCACGCCTCGAGTATGGTTGATCCTTCTTGGGCTTGGACCTCGAGGCCGTTCAGAATGAAAATGATCATTTTTGCTCCTTCTCGTCTTCATCTCTTATTTCTAAATCACATCGTAGACATCTCTTTGCTTCTTTGATCGCTGCGTTTCTACCGAGTCCTAAGTCTACTTCACTAAAGTTATGCTTGCGTTTAGCCACATCGAGCTTCTTCGTTTCCTGACGTATACTCTCAAGGGTTTCTTTGACCGTCAGCTTGACCGGCTCGACATAAATAGAAGGTCTGGTTACTTTGTATTCAAATTTGATTTCTCCGTTTCTCAAGTACTGATCAATGGCCGTGGCAACTTTCTTGCCGTCGGCCATGGCTTCAATAACTGAGCTGGGGCCACGTATTGCATCGCCGCCCGCAAAGATCCCAGGAACATTCGTCTCCAGGGTTTCATTATCGACGACAAACGTATTCCAGCCAGAGATCTCGAAATCGTGGTCCTGTCTTAGAAATGAAATATCAGGTTGCTCGCTTATAGCTGAGACAAGAGTATCGAGTTCAACGACATAATCCGATTCCTTTATGGGAACTGGCCGCCGTCGCCCGCTTGCGTCGACCGCGCCGAGTTCCATACGCGCACACCTGACACCCGTAATGTGACCATCCTTTATGATTATTTCAGTGGGCGCGGTGAGGAATTGAATGTTGATTCCTTCTTCAATCGCGGCTTCGATCTCTTCTGCATAAGCAGGCATTTCGTTTCTGGTTCGGCGGTAGATGATTGTGACCTCTTTTACTTGCGGAAGTCTATGAGCAACACGCGCCGCATCGACGGCTGAGTTGCCGCCGCCGATTACACCAACCCTGGCCCCGATATTTGTTTTTTCACCCAGGCTGACTCTGGTGAGAAATTCCATTGCTGGAACGACCCCGGCGGCTTCTTCATTGGGTATACCTAACTTTATGCTCCTATGAGCACCAATCGCGATATATACTGCTTTGTAACCTTGTTGAAGCAATTCTTTCAGTGAGAAATCTCGACCCATTTTCTGTTCGGTCTTTATTTCTACTCCGGCACGTATTACCCGATTTATATCTTCCTGCAATGCTTTCTTAGCAAGCCGGTAATCTGGGATGCCGACGGCAAGCATGCCACCGGCGACTGGTAATGCTTCGAAAATAGTTGGTGCATAGCCTTTGTGGGTAAGGTCATGTGCGGCCATTAGACCCGAAGGTCCAGAACCGATGATCGCGACTTTGATATCTGATGTTTTGTGTTTCTTCGGTGGGCGTTTTCTGTCTTTACTATGCTCAATCGCAGCACGCTTGAGGGCTCGGATCGCAATTGGTTTACCACCTTGCCCAGCGCGGCATTTTGTCTCACATGGGTGATGACAAACATGGGCGCAGATATTGAGCAAAGGGTTATCTTTGAGGATGATATCATATGCTTTGTCAAACTGGCCGTGAGCTATATACGCAATATATTGTGGGGCTTCGGTGTCAATTGGACACGTGTGCTGGCACGGGGAAGAAATGATATGCTTGCACACAACGGCGGGGCATTTCTTGTATTTGATATGGGCTTCGTATTCGTTCCTGAAATACTGGAGTGTGCTGAGTACCGGGTTGGCTGCAGTTTGCCCCAACCCGCACATCGATGCATCCTTGGTGGCGACCGCCAGTTCTTCCAGCATCCCTATGTCTTCAGGAAAACCCTTGCCTCTGGTGATCCTATCGAGTATTTCCCAGATACGCTGCGTGCCCTCGCGACAGGATAGGCATTTGCCGCAAGATTCGTCCCGTAAGAAATTCATGAAATACTTTGCTACGTCAACCATACACGTATCTTCGTCCATGACGATCATGCCGCCCGATCCCATCATAGACCCGGCTTGTTTCAAACTCTCGTAGTCAATTGTGAGGTCAAGCAAATTTTTTGGTATGCAACCACCTGAAGGGCCGCCGGTCTGTACCGCTTTTATCTTCTTGTTGTTGGGTATCCCACCGCCGATTTCATAAATGATGTCTTTCATGGTTATACCCATGGGTACTTCGACAAGACCGGTGTTGTTTATTTTGCCAACCAGCGAGAAGATTTTGGTGCCCTTGCTACCTTCGGTACCGATGTCTGAATACCATTTCGCACCTCGCAAAATAATGTGGGGCACATTAGCCCAAGTTTCAACATTATTTATGTTAGTCGGTTTTTTCCATAATCCTTTTTTTACAGGATAGGGGGGACGTTGTTTCGGGATTCCAATCTTGCCTTCTATCGCAGCAAGTAATGAAGTTTCCTCTCCAGACACGAATGCACCAGCGCCTCTCTTCACTTCGATCGAAAAATCGAATCCGGTGCCGAGTATATCATTACCGAGCAGTCCATATTTCTCTGCTTGTTCAATGGCGATTCTTATCCGGTTCAGGGCAAGTGGATATTCGGTGCGTACGTATATGAAGCCCTTGGCGGCCCCGATTGCCCTTGCTCCAATAGCCATGCCTTCTAACACCGCATGCGGGTCTGCTTCTAAAATACTGCGATCCATGAATGCTCCGGGATCGCCTTCATCGGCATTACAAACTACATACTTCGAGTCACCCGTTGTCTTGTGGCACATTTCCCATTTCAGCCCGGTTGGAAACCCGGCGCCACCGCGGCCTCTCAGCCCAGCGTCCTTGATTTCTTCTATGATTTCTCCCGGGGCCATATCGGTCAGTGCTTTCTCGAGTGCCTGGTAGCCCTCGAAGGCAATATATTCTTCAATGTTCTCGGGATCAATTCGCCCTCGATTTTTCAATACGATCAATCGTTGATGTTTGAAGAATCCAATATCCATCATTTTGGGCACAGGTTTCGCTTCGGCAGGTGGTATATATAGTAGTTTTTTCACCGGTCTTCCCTTGAGCAGGTGCTCTTCAACAAGCAAGGATATATCTTCCCGTTTCAACTTCTGATAGAAAACACCGTCGGGCTGGACGACGATGATTGGACCTCTTTCACAAAAACCGTTACAACCGGTAGAAATGACGGCAACTTCATTCTGTAGTTTCCTTTTCGTGATTTCTTTCTCCAACGCTGCCTTAATCTTAAAAGAACCCGCTGCAACACAACCTGTACCGGCACAGACGAGTAGATGAGTGCGATAATGTTTCAAACCAACCTCCTAGCTCTTAAAGGTTACGTGTAATGGTTACGGTCACGATGCCCGTTTCGGATAAAAAGGTAACGTGTTTCGGTTCTGTAGACACGACCCATTTGGTGGTTCCGTCTTTTGTTTGGCAACTTATCCATAATCCGTTTGACGATACGGGCTTCGTAACCGCCAAACTAAAGTCTTGTTTGCTGTTTTTACGGGCCTCGTTACCCTTACCATAACCCATCTTTGTTAGTGTGTCCTTTCACTGCCGACTGCCAGTGCATATTCGTTGACAATATTACCTTTGATTATGTGTTGCTCCAGAATCTTCTTCATCTTTTCATTAGTTATATCAACATACTTGACCGGTGGTTTACCAGTTATTTCCACGGTCGCCATCGGCTCCCGGCTGCAAAGACCTGCACAGCCGGATGTTGTTACGATGACGTCGGTGAGTTTTCTGTTTTCGATTTCTTTTAGTAAGCCAGAAAGAATTCCCCGTGCACCAGCAGCAATACCACAGGTTCCCATATGTATCGTGATCTTTGCCCGCGATTTACCTTGCCGTAATGCTGCAGTTCTGCGAACCTTATCGCGTATTTTTTCTAAATCCCCAATTTTGAGTTTTTTCATTTATTACTCCTTTTTCGTAATTGCATTCAACCCTTCCTCAATATGTTGTTTTAAAAATGAGATGATATCGGCGTTATTTATTGTGACGCCGGAAAGTACTTTCCTTATTTCCTTCGTGTCAAAAATAAACTCGTTATTGTTCTTGCAATGGCAGTATCTGAGATCCGTCTCAGAACCTAGGCTCACCAGGCACGCCACAATTGTCTCGGCCATGTTGCCGAGCGGTTTTCTATCAATATGATTATACGTGAACTGAGCAGTAATATCAGTACCCTCGCCTGGGTTTGATCTGATGTCAAAACTACCGTCTGCTTCTTCTGATGCCTGGGCTAGCATTGATAGCCCAAGTCCGACACTTCTGGTTTTCTTTGTAGTGAAAAAAGGATCCAAGGCCTTGGTCAGTGTCTCTTTATCCATTCCCTTGCCGTTGTCCTTGATTTTGATTACAAGTATGTTCTCGGTAATCCGCTCTTTGATTTGAAGCTCGATGTTTGTCGCTCCTGCGGCGATCGAGTTTTCGATTATATCCAGAATGTGAAGTGATAGATCCTCCACGGGTTCACACCGGCGATACCACGCTCCGTCCATCAGTGTTTCTAAATGCCTTCCTCAGTTCTTCAAGGGTAGGTTTTTCGATCATCAATTGCGTGGCCGTTTTACCAATGTCGTCGAGATAGTGTGCGTCGGATGAAGATACTAGAGCATATTTCTCGATTTCCGGAAATTTCCCTCGTGCCTCGGCCATTGTTAGCGAGGATGAAATCTCCAAGGCATCAAGCTCAAGATCTTCCGGAACGAATCCCAGTTGACTAATGATGCTGTATGCTTCGCGGTCAACGTGAGAAGCGATGGCTAATCCTTTCAATTCATGGATCTCATCAACAATTCTTCCGATCGATAGATTCGTAGCGCCGATGAGTAATCGCTTGTTATAACCCTCGATTTCGTCGAACTCATTTGCGATTATTTGTGCGCCGAACAGGGATTCATCATTCTCACCCGCGGTGAGATTTCCATAGACTAAATCCTGTAATTCATGCACGGCATCGTATGTAGTGAATAATCCAATTACATGAGCCTCTTCTACGCTGGTTATTTCCATACCGGCAAGAACTGTTAACTTCGTGTCACGGGAAGCTTTAATCGTGGCATGTACGTTCTCCGCAGAATTGTGGTCGCATACAGCGATGATATCAAGATCTTTTTTGAGTCCCGCTTCAACAATCCTTCTTGGTGACATGGTCAAATCAGCACAAGGCGACAGGCAGGTATGTACGTGGAGATCAGCAAGGTAACATCTCAACATCAATGCTTTCCACGGATACCCATGTCGTATAACTTCCCAACGATTTCGAAGGTTGGGAGTTCAGTGGTCATGATCGGCAATCCTTCTGCTTCCGCCTTCTTGATTGTCTCCTCTTCTGGTTTACGTCCATTGATCATGACAATACCAACGATTTCTTTAAGCTTGGCTACGGCGACTATGTTTGGATGTACCTGGAGCGTAATCCAGATATCTCCTCTCTTGCTGTTAGCCATCACATCACTCAATAAGTCGCTTGCGTAGCCTCCGGCAACATCTTTTTCCAATGCTTTATCTCCACATACTACATGGAGATTGCACGATTTGACGATTTCACCAAGTTTCATTTTTTCTCTCCATTGCTTTGAGGATCTTGCGGGTTTTCCTTACACATATATATGCAATCCTCTAATTTTGCTTCGCCCCTTACCACATCTTCGGCCAGAGTATTACAGTCCGGTGCACCGCAAACGCCGCAGTCGGTGCCAGGAAGTATCTGGATCAACTCCTCTTTTGATTTCAGCTTCTGGATGGCAACGTTGCGGTCTTTATCCAGAGGCGGGAATGACTTAGGTTCTACTGCCCGTTTAAATGAGAAGAAATTCTCTTTGTATAGTTTCTTTACCAGATCACTATTGACCCTTTTTTTACCCCCGAAATGCCTCAGGAGGCGCAAGACATTACTCTTAGCAACAAACCGGTTCTCTACAGTAAGTGGCCCGCCAATGCATCCGTCCGGACATATTAAGCATTCTAGATATTCGATGTTCTTCAATCTTCCTGATTCCACATCCTCCAGAATGCGAATAGTATCTAACAGACCAGATACTGAGACTGAATTTGTGTATTTTAACCCTCTGATTTCGCCACCTTCGATCGCCCAACCAATGCCGATTCCGCTAATGCGAGTTTGTGTTTGCATCATGAACATGCCCGTATCCCGTTTGAGTTTCATCATGATCTTATTGTACACTTCTCGGATTGAGATTGCACCATCAAGATGCGATTTGGCCATACTCTCGGGATGATTTATCGAAACCATTTTTGCTGAACACGGTGTGATATGAATAATGCCTATTTCTTCCGAGTTGAGATTGTGCTCTTTGGACACTTCGGCGCGCAGGTTCTTTGCTGCGATTTCACGGGGTGGTTCTAAGGGTAAGATGTTCTGACATAAACTGGGGAACACCCGCTGAATGAGACGCACTACAACCGGGCAGATGGACGAGATTATTGGTCTGAGCGATTTGTTTTCGTCGAGATATTCTTCGGTGGCAACACTGATCATTTCGCAGACCAGTGCTTCGTCGTAGACATGATCAAAACCTATTTCTTTAAGTATTGCCAGAACTTCATTAGGCATTACTTCTTGCCCAAATTGAGTATAAAGAACAGGCGAGGGTAGTGCGATTCTAAATTTGAAGCGATCCAGGTCAGAGAGTTGTGTTGTGAGCGGCATTATGGCGTTGTGCGGGCAGACCCTAAGACATCCACCGCAATCAATGCATCGGTCATAACTGATGCGCGCTTTCTTCTTGCGTACTCTGATCGCTTTGGTCGGGCAAACCTTCATGCAAGCAACACAACCAATGCATTTTGCGTCATCAACTTTTATCGAATGTGTGAAGGGTCGTTCAGCCATTCTTACCGTCCAGAAGGATCCTGATTTCGAGCCTTGTGCCCTTACCCAATTCTGATGTTATCTTGAATGTATCGGCATTCTTCTTCATATTGGGTAGACCCATGCCGGCGCCGAATCCCATTTCTCTCATTTCCTCGGTCGCCGTTGAATAACCCGGTTGCATCGCTAAAGCGATATTCTCAATGCCTGGACCTTTGTCATCGATTGTCAGTAATATTTTTTCCCGATAGACATTTATGCTCATTGTGCCACGTTCCGCATACATTACTACATTCATCTCTGCCTCATAGGCGGCGATAGCAATACGCCGTATTATTTCACTGTCTATGCCTATTTCCCTTAAGGTGTTTCTTATTTTGCAGGAAGATTCACCTGCATTAACAAAATCGCCACCCTGTATTGCGAACTCCTGCTGTAACAATACTTCGGATTGCACATCTGGTTCATTCATCGCTGTTAGGGGAGGCGCACTTTATGCCATTCGTGTATAAAATACCACAAGCTTCATACATCTTCAGTTTTGTTGTGAGGAGTGGAATCTTACATTGCCGAGCAAGTTCGACGGTCTCTGATGAGGGATTCTTGCCGCGCACAAAGGCAATTGCCGCAACGCCGGCTATTTCGCACGTTCTGACAACTTGTTTATTCGTGAGTCCGGTAATAAGGAGTGTGTTATGTTCGGAAACAGGCTGCGAGAATGCAAGTACATCGCTCATTAAGTCGGATGCTTTTGCGAACTCTATATCGATGTTGTTTGCATCAGGCTCAGAAATCAATGCTGCATGAAGCAGCTCCTGTATCTGGGGAAGTGTCATTGGCTATTTTTTTCTTTTTCGAATGACCTTTCTCTTGCGTCTCTTTGGCTGATATTGGTCAACGATTTGATCGACCTTCTGGACCGTGGTTTGTCCATAGTATTTGCCATCGACCACAACTATAGGCGCCAAGGCGCACGCGCCGAGACAGTTAACATTCTCCAATGTGAAATTCTCATCCGGGGTCGTGCCGCCGGGTTCGATTTTGAGTTTGTGCCTCATTCGGTCCAATACCGTGGGTGCGCCCCGTACGTGGCATGCCGTGCCCAAGCAGACAGTTACGATATGTTTGCCTCTGGGCGTGAGGCTAAAGGCTCGGTAGAATGTAGCAACACTATACACATCGATCAAGGGAACGCATAATTTCTCGGAAATCAATTTCAGTGCTTCGGGAGGGAGCCAGTTGAATTTCTCTTGCACATCCTGCAAAACTGCAATTAATGATGATTTTTCATTATGATGTTTGTCAACTATTCCTGCAAGATCTTGCGCGTTGATTTTCATATCACTCCTTTCTCGGGACTCTATTATATCTATTTTTCAGTCTTAGTCAACCGTGAAATAGCTATTTCACAGTATTGCATTATGCAATAGCAGAGTTTTTCTACTTGATGAGCTTAATATAATGCATTGGGTAACAAAAAAGCCGGGTTCTTTTTGAACCCGGCTCAGTCAGTTAAGAACTTACTAGTTTCTGCCTATTCTGCCAAACATGCGGACCGAATCGGCCACGCGCTGGACAGCCAATATGTACGCGGCATGGCGCATATCAGTTTTGTGCTTATTGGCAACACGTACCACATCCCAGAAGGCTCTCTGCATCATCCCATAACACTTGTTCTTGACTTCTTCTTCGCTCAGGAAATATTTCTGCAGGTTCTGTATCCATTCCAGATAGGATACTGTGACGCCACCGGCATTAGCCAAGATATCAGGTATTACGAAGACTTTCTTGGCGTTCAATATCTCATCTGCTTCATTTGTTGTTGGACCGTTGGCACCTTCGCATATGATTTTTGCCTTTATTTTATCAGCATTCTTTGAGTTTATCATGCCTTCTATTGCACAGGGCAATTGAATTTCGCATTTCAGTTCAATCAATTCTTCATTGGTGACCGAATCATAGTGCTCAAATCCCATTACGGTCTTTGCCTTGGCAACGTAATTGTCCAGTTCAGGAATATTTATTCCGTTTCTATTGTAGATGCCGCCGTAGATGTCAGTTATCGCCACTATCTTGCATCCGTAGGCGTACAATAGTTGAGCAATAGAAGCGCCAACGTTGCCGTAACCGATAATGGCTACTCGCTTACCTTCGAGCGGGTATTCGAGATGCTTGGATGCTTCCAGCAATGCATAGTACATGCCTAAACCAGTGGCTCCAGCTCTACCCCGGGAGCCGCCGATTTCCAGAGGTTTTCCAGTTACTACTGCAGGTTCGAAATGGCCTACGTATCGGCTATATGCATCACAGATCCAAGCCATGGTGCGCGCGTTTGTCCAGACGTCAGGTGCCGGGATATCTTTATCTGGGCCGATTATTTCCTTGATTGAATATGTATACTCCTTGGTGAGCTTTTCCAAATCGCACTCGGTCATCTCAGGTGGGTTGCAGATGACCGCGCCCTTGGCACCACCTAAAGGCAAGTCTAATACCGCTGTCTTCCAGGTCATCCAGGCAGCCAGCGCCTTGCACTCGCTAAGCGATGCATCTGGACTGTATCTGATGCCACCTTTGCCTGGACCTCTTGCGGTGTTGTGCTGCACACGATAACCTGTATACGTCTCGACTTTGCCATCATCGCGTGTGATGGTCATGTGCACCGTGAGTTCTTTCTCGGAATGCTTAAGACGATTATAGATCCACGGTTCCAGGTCGAGCGTGCCAGCAGCTTTTTCATACTGCATGGTCGCTTCGATGAAGGGATCGTATTTTTCTTGGCTAATTTTTGCGTCGTTTATTTTCACCACTGTAACCTCCATTTGCCATAATAGTATGCAATATTGATGCCAGATATTTCTATCGATATTTAGAACGTTTTACTGAAATAGTATGGTATTATGCAGTAATGTATAGCAAAATGCTATACTGCAAAAACGACGCGGATAGTGGAAAATCAGTGGTTTGGGTTATTCTTTACCCGATTTTTTCCTGATTTTCCGGAATAATGATGTTGGGTGAATGCCGAGGATTCTTGCAGCACGGGATTTGTTGCCGCCCGTGGCTTTTAGCACTTCTTTGATATAGTGCTGCTCTAATTCCTCGAGACTCATCAGGTTTTCTTTTTCAATACCTTCTTTGATGACTGGCGCAGCAGTCGCGGGTGTTGTTATTTCTAATGGTAGGTGATTAATGGAGATCTCTTCCGCCTGATGCAAAGCCATTATCCTTTCGATGATATTTCTGAGTTCACGAACGTTGCCGGGCCATTCGTACTTTGCTAGCGCATATGCCGCCTCGGTTGAAACACCCTTGAACGTGCGATGTAGTTCGATGTTGAACTCTTCGATGAAGACGAGCGCCAGGGGGATTATATCTTCTTTCCTTTCACGTAGGGGAGGGATTGTGATCGGTACCACGTTTAGACGGTAAAATAGGTCTTCGCGAAAACTATGCGTCTCTATTTCATCCTTTAGATTCTTATTCGTCGCGGCGATGATGCGTACGTCGACAGTGATCTGACTCGTGCCGCCGAGGCGCGTGAATGACTGTTCTTCAAGTACTTTAAGTATCTTAGCTTGAAGCGGGAGGGGCATATCGGCAATTTCATCAAGCAGAACTGTGCCGCGGTCTGCCTTCTCCAACAGTCCTATTTTGCGACGGCGTGCATCGGTAAATGCCCCGGGCTCGTAACCGAATAGTTCGCTTTCCATAAGGCTTTCCGGGATTGCAGCACAGTTGATTTCCAGGAAGGGTTTTTCAACACGGGCGCTATTATAGTGTATTGCCCGTGCAAGCAAACCTTTACCCACACCGCTTTCTCCGGTGATCAAAACCGTAGTTTTCTCCAGGGGCGCGACGCGACGTGCGGTTCGTATCGCGTCGGCCATTTTTCTGCTTTTTGCAGTGATACGGTCGAAGTAAAATTTCCCCTTTTCGGTTTCAACCGTTTCCGATACTCTCACGCGGAGGGATTGCAGTTCGAGCGCCCGGCCGATGCTTGATCTCAGTTCGTTTATCTTGAAAGGTTTCATTAGATAGTCGTAAGCACCTATTTTCATCGCCTCAATAGCCTTTTCAATTATTTCGTATGCAGTAATCATAATGACTACGGTGTTGGGTTCGATATTCTTTAGCTGTTTCAAAACCTCAATACCATCGATTCCAGGAAGCATCAAGTCCACGAGTGCCAGATTAGGGCGATTTTGCCTGAATACTTCAATACCGGTTTCGCCTGAATCGGCGAGTAGGATTTCATATCCTTCTTTCTGAAGGGCCCGCTTTAGATTATTCAGTGTAACCACTTCATCATCAATAATGAGAATTGATACGGCCATTATTCGATTACCTTAGGTCCAAGTTTACTTGGTTGTCTTATTGGCAATTGGATTGTTACTACGGTGCCCTCGTCGATGTTGCTGCTAATGTATATCTGACCGTTGTGGCTTTTTACATAGCTGTAGCTGATGCTTAACCCGAGTCCAGTTCCTTCGCCTTTCTTTGTGGTAAAGAATGGATCAAACACGCGCTTCAGATCTTCCTTTGAAACACCTGAACCAGTATCCATAACCTTTATCTCAATGCTGTCCTCAAACTTCACTTTTTGCGTGGAAACAGTAATCGTTCCTCCCTTAGGTGTAGCCTGCGCGGCATTAAGGAAAATATTGATGAGGACCTGGCGAATCTGGTTTGCATCCGCGGTTATTTGCGGTGCAGATTCTGTAAGTACTTTTCTTGTTTTGATTTTCTTGAAGAGCGGTTGATGATCGAGAAAAGAAAGTGTTTCAGTGATTAGTTTGTTGACGCTGATTTTGGTGAACGTCGGCGGCGATGGACGCGCAAAGTTTAACAATCCTCTTATTGTTTCGGAGATTCGGTAGGCACTATCCAGCACTTGCCTCGCTTGAGTCTTTCTCTCGACGTCTGTTTCATCTTCAAGGAGTAGCTCAATGTACGATGTGATACCCAGGAGTGGGTTATTTATTTCATGCGCGGCGCCTAATGCTAGCTGACTCAAGGCCGAGAGTTTTTCGTAATCAGCCATTTGATCGTGTAGTTTTTCTTCGCTCGTTATATCATTTATCAGCAACGTTACACCGGTCACATGTCCGTCACTCGTCATGGGGAACCCTGATACACGTAATACTAATTCACGTTCATGCTTGGGTAGTGAGATCCTCTTGATAACGAACGGTTTGCGATTCGTAAGTGTATTCTTGATTTCTTTCTTGATTGCTTCGTTACATATTATAGGTAGCGAGTCATAAGAATATGCCTCTATGTTTGTACCCGGCGTGTTGAAGAGACCCTTTACGACATCATTATAATACGTAATTTTCAAATCGCCATCCACTGCTATAACACCGCTGGAAATACTGTTGATTATGTTCTTAATATATTCCTCTGATGTACTCAGCTGTTTGCTTAATGACTGACAGTCGCGTAGACGCTTGCGTAATTCGATATTGATTGTGTCAATTGTATTTTTCTTGCTGTGTGCATCATCGAGTGCAGATTTGAGGGCCCTGGTGAGGTTTCTTAGTGAATTCGTGATTTGTTGGGAAAAGAAAATCGAAGAAAATAGCAGAAAGCCACCGAAAACAAGAAAAATGTACAGCATAACCGAACGCAGACGTGCCACGGGCGCAAGTGCCTCACGCACATCCATTTCAGATACCAGGTATCCGTGAAAATCGCTGAACCTTTCAAACGCACAAATTACTTTTTCACCTCGATAATCCCGGTGAATGGTTATACCTCTCTCGCCCGTATGAGGGTTGGGGTCGCCCTTATGGTGTCCGTATTCGACCAGGATCTTGCCTCCCAACTTTGAAGACGAAAGAAAAACCCCCTCTTCGTTGACCAAGAATATCTCGCTCGTCTCACCGATACGCAGATCAAGTATGAGATCGTAGAATATCTTCAGCGAAATGGAGGCTAAGATAACGCCGATGATTTCATTGTTTTGGTTAACCAGTGGCGATGAAATGATCATTGCCGTTGTGTCGAGCAAATCAGAATGGAATACACCGCTGTTGTGGAACTCGCCGCGGGATGATTTTTTGAAATACGTATGTTGATTTATGTTTTCATCCAATGCATTTGTGGCATAGACGATCCTACCGGCAAGATCGGCGATAGCAATAAAGGCAAATGAAGGTTTTTCTCCGACGAAGCGCTTGTAGAAAGAGGCTCTTGATCGTACGGCATTGAGATCAGCGATGTCGACGTTTGCTATGGAGAGGAGGTCCCTCTTTCTTTCCTCGAGGAATGATTTGATGATCCCGACATTAACGTCTACAGAATAACTGAGATTCTGCTTTACCTGGTTTTCAAGATGCCGGGAAGTTTCGAAAGTAATGATGTATGAAAAAATGATAAATGGGAGGAGGAAGAGCGCGAGGGTGGTGATCGTATTCCTTAATTGAATGCCTTTGTAGTAGTCACGAAATAGTATATTGCCGCACTTTGTACAATGTGTGACACCCTGTTGGTTTGCAGCGCCACATTTTTCACAAATGATTATCTTTGCTATTTTGCTCATCTGGTTGACAATTCTAGGTAAAATGCATTTCTTGTCAATATTCTGCACCTAATGATGAAATTCAATGTAATCCTCGAAGAAATGAAGTGCTGGCTGCTATCTATAGTAGAGATCATCCCGGCGGTC
>JBAUFP010000269.1:0-3734 GCA_049679205.1 bacterium
GTGCGATACCGAAGCGGCCGCGCACGCATATCTGATTCCTGTTGGGCGTTGAGCAGGTGACCTTATTGTCACTGATGTTGAGGCTGATTGCACAACCAATACTACAGAGGGTGCACGTTGTTTTTACTGATCTATCGGGGGGTTTTTCGTAGCGACTGAACCGGTCGCGCAGCGCACCGGTCGGGCATGCATCAACGCAAGCGCCGCAGAACTGACAGCCAGATTCCAGATGCGGTAAGTTAAACGCAGTGCCAACCAGGGTATCAGGACCGCGGTGGTGGAATTCGAGCGTGTGCGCATACCGTATTTCATCGCATGCCCGGATACATCTTCCGCACAATATGCACAGGTTATAATCGCGGTCAAAGAAGGGATCGTGCCGCTCAACCTCAAGGCTTCGATAACGGAATTCAAGTGGAATGGTTTTTATCTTTAGCTCGCGCACTAGATCCTGCAACTCACAGTTGTCATTTTGGGGGCAGGACTTACATCCAAAGGTCACTGCCGATTTCTTAATGCACTCCTGAAAATTGGAGCAGTCGGCTTCACGTTCACAGATGAGACAGGCATTCGGGTGTTCTGACAGTATTAGTTGTAGTGTAAATTTGCGTAACTTCCGTAAACGCGGGGTGTCGGTTTTGATTACCATGCCATCCTCCGGAATCAGGGTGCAGGCGGTCAGCGGTGTTTTTCTGCCCTTGACCTCGATGATGCAGAGGCGGCATCCGCCGAATGGTGTTAGATCTTTGTGATAACAGAGCGTTGGAATTCTGATGCCGGCACGCTCGGCGGTTCTCAGAACTGTATCACCTTTTTTTGCTTTTATTCGCTTGCCGTTAATCGTTATATTGATCATTCTATTGCCGGAGATACTTTCTTGATTGCATTGAATTTCGGAGGACAGACCGTTATGCATATGCCACACTTTGTGCATTTCGCTTGGTCGATCGTGTATACTTTTTTCGGTTCGCCAGTGATCGCGTTGCTCGGGCAGTTCTTAGCACAGATCGTACACCCGCCGCAGAGTTGGGGATCAATGGTGTAGGAAAGCAAAGCCTTGCACACCAGTGACGGGCAGCGCTTTTCTTTGATATGCGCTTCATATTCGTCCCGGAAATATCTGAGGGTTGTCAGCACGGGATTAGGCGCGGTTTGACCTAGTCCGCACAGTGAAGAAAGTTCAACGTTCTGAGCAATGCTTTTGAGTAACTCGAGGTCCTCGGCCGTGCCCTCGCCCTGGGTGATCCGGTCAAGGATGTAGACCATGTGCTTTGTCCCCATGCGGCAGGGCGGACACTTACCGCACGATTCCTCCTGGGTGAAATTGATAAAATAGCGTGCCACATCGACCATGCAGGTTTCTTCATCCATGACAATCATCCCGCCCGAACCCATCATTGAGCCGGCCTGGATCAGGCTTTCGTAATCAATGGGCAGATCGAGCAGACTCTTCGGGATACAGCCGCCCGAAGGTCCTCCAGTTTGAACCGCCTTGAATTCTTTGCCCTGAGGGATGCCACCACCGATGTCATAGATGATTTCGCGCATCGAAATGCCCATGGGCACTTCTACGAGCCCGGTGTTGTTGATCTTGCCTACGAGCGAGAAGATCTTGGTACCCTTGCTGGTCTCCGTGCCGATCGATGAGAACCACTTTGCACCGCGCAGGATGATCATGGGCACATTAGCCCAGGTTTCCACATTGTTTATGTTGGTTGGTTTTCCCCAGAGACCGCACTGCGAAGGATAGGGTGGTCTTTGTCTGGGCCGGCCGACCCTGCCTTCAATTGATGCAATCAAAGCCGTTTCCTCTCCACATACAAAAGCACCAGCGCCCTGGACAACTTCTATGTGGAAATCGAAGCCGGTGCCCAGAATGTTTTTCTCCAGCAACCCGTATGCCTCGGCCTGCTTCAGCGCGATCTTCAGACGCTTCACAGCGAGCGGATACTCGCTGCGTACGTAGACGAATCCATTGTGCGCGCCGATCGCCTTGGCGCCGATGACCATGCCTTCGATTACTGAATGGGGATCTGCTTCCAATACACTGCGGTCCATGAAAGCGCCCGGGTCGCCCTCATCGCCGTTGCAGATGATATACTTGATCCGCCCGGGTTCTTTGCGGCACAACTCCCATTTTTTCCCGGTTGGAAAGCCAGCTCCACCGCGGCCGCGTAATCCTGATTTCTTTACTTCGTTGAGTATTTGCCCGGGCGTCATGCGGTTAAGAGCTATTTCCAATGCCCTGTAGCCGTCAAAACCGATATATTCCTCGATATTTTCCGGATCCAGGCGTCCACGGTTGCGTAATATTATTAGACGCTGGTGTTTAAAGAACTCAATATCCATCATCTTGGGTACGGGTCGCTCTTCAGGCGAAGGGATATACATCAAATCCATTACCGGGCGCCCTTTTAGGAGGTGTTCCTCAACCAGGTGCGGAATATCCTTTTTCTTTATTCGCTGATAGAATATTCCATCTGGCTGAACGATCACAATGGGTCCGCGTTCACAGAACCCCTGACAGCCTGTGGTGATGACCTGTATTTCATCCTGCAGGTTTTTCTCGATGATTTCTTTTTCGAGCTCCTCTTTGATTTCGAATGAATGATTGGCCACACACCCGGTGCCGGCACAGACCAGTAAGTGTTGGCGATACTCTTTGTTAGTTTTCCTCTTTCTCATATTTGTTAAGAAGCTTATCGACTTTATTCACGGTTGTCTGGCCGTGATATTCTTCATCAACCACGACGATGGGTGCCAGGGCGCATGCACCGAGACAGTTAACCGTTTTTAGAGTGAATTGATTATCTCCGGTGGTATTGCCCGTCTTGATCTTCAGGCGTTCCTCGAGGCGGCTCAGCACCGCTGGTGCACCGCGCACATGGCAGGCCGTGCCCATGCACACCGTAACCAAGTGCTTGCCGCGCGGTTTCAGGCTGAATGCCGAGTAGAATGTGGCGATGCTGTATATGTTACTTAATGGTAGTCTCAGCCTTTGACCCGTATACTCGAGGACGTCTTTGGGTAGGTAATTGTAAATTTTCTGGATCTCATTCAATATCTGAATGATTCTTGATTTTCGGTAATCGTGTTGTTTTAAGATGCTTTCGATTTTTTTCATTAACCTCTAGTATACACAAAATGTGGCAAAAATCAAGCTTCTGATGTGGTGATTTCCTGAACCGCACCCACGTAGTACGCGGTGGTCTATAATGGTGGTTAGTTTATCTACTTACGTCTTTTCAGTAATTATCCTGTCTATTCGACGAGTACGACCTTTTCGGTTATTGGCGTGCCATCAATATTCAGCTGAATGAAATACGTGCCAGCTGGCACCCGCCGGTTGTTTTGATCCAATCCGTCCCATATCAATGTGTGGTTGCCGGCAGTTTCTTCGGACTCAATTATGGTTCTTATAAGCCGGCCTGAGTTGTCGATGATATTGACGCAGAGCTCACCTGGGTTTTGCAGAAAGGCATTGATCTGGCATGGCAAGACCACGGGGTTGGGCGAGATTCTGAGATTGCGTAGATCAGTGATCGGTCGTGATGCTAGTTCTTCGATACCCACTGGGTCAGTGTATAAGGCATAAGTAGTCGAGAGCGCAAAACCGGCGTCACCTCCAAAAATGTACGCGAGACCGTTTTGCGGGCTGTAGCTACTGCAAGACCCTCGTCTTGGTGGAACAGTACCAAAGGGCACAACCTGTTGCCATGTGAGCGTATTGAGAT
>JBAUFP010000270.1:0-5639 GCA_049679205.1 bacterium
TTTAGCCCTGCTCATAGGCATGGCAAATGGCGACACATTAAATTTCACCGTAGAAGAGGCAATCGATTTCGCACTGCAAAACAATCCTGGGATTGAACAGCTAAACATCGAATTTCAAAAATCAAAAGAAAGAATCGGCCAGGCAATATCCAGTTTCTATCCTGAAATCTCGGCCACCGGTTATTATGCATACGTCACCGATGTGCCAATAATCGAATTCGACAGCATACCCATACCATTCGGCACCCATGAAAACTACAACGTACAAGTCTCATTGCAGCAGGTGCTTTTTGCATGGGGCAAATTGTACAACGCGTATAAGATTTCGGATCTCGCAAGCGACATCGCCGAGTTGAACCTGGTAAGAAAACAGCAGGAAATACGCTACTCAGTTACTGACGCTTTTTATGGCCTCCTCGTGCTCGAAGAATACGTATCTCAGGCAAAGGCGAGCCTGGACCAACTCGAACGGTTCGCCGCATCAGTTGAAACGCGCCACAAAGCCGGTTTGGTTTCCCAGTTCGATCTGCTGCGCGCTCGGGTGCAAGTCGAAAACCTCAAACCACGGATCATAGAATCGGACAACGCCCTAGAGATCGCCCGCGAAGGATTCAAGTTATTGCTGGGTATGGATCTGAATGCCGGATTCACACTATCCGGCGAATTACGCATGGTTGACGAAGAATTTTCGCTTGACGAGCTGATCGCAAGCGCAATCCAGGATCGAGCAGAAATCAAGAATTTGAATAAGGCAGAAAGAATCGCTCAATTAAGCCAACAAATCACGCGACGTACAAATCTGCCGACTCTTGTCGGTGGCGCAACTTACGAACAGAGAAGGCCGTTCAGTTTCACTGGTGACGACTGGGGTTCCAGTCTTACCTTTAACCTCGGCTTCCAGTGGCCGCTTTTTAGTGGTTTCAGCAATTTATATAAAAGCCGGGAAGCGGCGCTGATGCTCAAAGAGGCACGGCTGGCACTGGAAAATCTGGAAAGAGCGATTGTGGTTGAGGTAAAACAAGCATATCTGAGTTTTCTAGCAGCAAAAGAAGCAATCGATGCCGCCCAAGAAAATGTCGGGCAAGCCGAAACGGCTTTTGAAATAATCGAAACAAGGTATAAGAATGGTCTAGCGACGAATCTTGAGGTATTAGATACAGAGCTTGCCTTTAGGCAGGCACAAGTGAATTATCTCACGGCACTCAAGGGTTACAACACCTCGCTGGCCGAAATTTATAAAGCAATTGGTAAGGAGGAATAAATGCGCAAATGGTTGATTGCAGTAATCATTATAATCGTTTTGATCGTGGCTTTCGTACTTCGCATGAACGCGAGTCAGCGTAAGGAACAAAGGGAAGAAGTCACACAAGCTCTTCCTGTCGAGGTAACCATGGTTACCAAAGGCGCTGTAATTAGTACCTGCGAGGTACTCGGTACGATCTTAGCTGACAAAACTGCCCAGGTGTTTCCGGAAACAATGGGCCGAATCCTGCGCGTATTGGTCAAGGAAGGTTCATACGTCAATAAAAACGACAACATAATCGCAATGCGCAATGAAACCGTTGGCTACGAATATGAAGAAGGTTATATAAAATCACCGATCAGCGGCAATGTTGGAAAAATAATGGTTGATGTTGGCTCCATGGTCACACCACAAGCCCCGGTGGCAGTGATTGTCGACTACAGCCGCGTGAAGATCGAATTCCACATCGCCGAAGTAAATGCTGGCTGCGTGGTCAGAAATCAAGAAGTCAAAATTGTCGTCGACGGTATCGCTCAGAACTTTGCCGCGCGCGTTTCTGAAATAAGCCCGGTGATTGATCCGATGACACGTACGGCCTCGGTCAAAGCAATCACGGCGAATTCTAAGAGACTGCTCAAACCAGGAATGACGGCACGCGTACAAATCAACCTTGGTGAAGAGACCGATGTCTTGCGCATACCTAAGGACGCCTTGCTGGACAGTTATCTTTTTGTCGTCACCGACAGCACTGCCGAACGTCGTGATGTGAAACTTGGACTGATCGGCGATGAATACACAGCGATACTCGAGGGCATTAGAGAAAATGAGCAGGTTATTGTCGTTGGCCAGCAGAGACTTGCCGGCGGGGAAAAGGTCAATCCAATAGCCAGAGGTGAGTAATGAAAATAACTGAAGTCTCAATAAAAAGACCCCTTGCTGTCACCATGGTTTTCCTGGGAGTCATTCTCTTTGGCTTCATCTCGGTTACCAACCTTCCGGTTGCACTCTTTCCTGATGTTTCGTTTCCCATGATGATCGTTCTGACCGGCTATCCGGGTGCTGGCCCCGAGGAGATCGAGACCAACATAACTGACCCTCTTGAACAAACCCTGGGCACAGTAAATAATCTTGAAAAGATAACTTCAACCACATCGGAAAATATCTCAACAATACTTCTGCAATTCGACTGGGGAACTGACCTTGATGCTGCATCTAATGACGTCCGCGACCGACTCGGCATTCTGCTTCCCTACCTGCCCGATGAAGCTGATTATCCAATGATTTTCAAATTCGATATCTCGCAACAACCCGTTGTCATGTACACTATTGGCGGCGACATTGACCCATTAGAGCTGAACGATATTGCAGATGACGTTGCCGATAAAATACAACGTGTTGGCGGTGTTGCTGCCTCATACGCAATGAGCGGAACCTTCCGTGAAATCCAGATAGTACTCGACCCGCTCCGGCTCAAAGGAACAGGTATCACGCCCGATCAAATCATCAGTGCTTTACAGGCGCAGAATGTCAATTATCCTCTGGGAAACGTTGTCACTAACAAGAAAACATATATTCTGCGCACTATTGGACAATACGAAGACCTTGATGAAATGCGCAACACTGTAGTTGGCAGTATTAACGGAATACCGATACCTCTTTCGCAGGTAGCTGATGTCAAGTTCCAGGCCTCGGAACAAACATCGATCTCGCGCACCAATGGGGTGCCTTCGATATGGGGTATGGCCCAGAAGAGGACCGACGCAAATGCCGCAAACGTTGGTTCGCGCGTGGTCGCCGAACTCGAAAAGATCAAGAAAGACCTTCCTCCTGGTATTCAGATAGACATAGTATTCAACCAGGCCGACTTTATCTTACGGTCAGTTAAGAGTACTGCCCAGACCCTGATCATGGGTGCAATTCTTGCTATTATTGTTCTTTTTCTATTTCTGGGCAGCTTTCGTTCGACGATTTACATGGCAGTTGCGATACCGGTTGCGGTCTTTTTTGCGCTGTTCTTTATGTACTTTTTTGACATGAGTCTAAACATCATATCTCTGGGCGGCCTCACCGTCGCGATCGGTATGGTTCTCGACTCAGCAATCGTAGTTTTCGAATCGATATTCCGGAAGAAAGAAGCCGGCGTAGATCCGGTACAGGCAGCATCCCAAGGTACAGCTGAAGTTGGACCTGCCATCACTGCCTCTACCCTGACCACGGTTGCTGTCTTCTTACCTTTGCTTCTGGTCAGTGGCTTTGCTTCGATCTTCTTCAGACCACTCGCCCTCACCGTGACTTTTGCACTTGTTTCATCACTAGTTGTTGCGCTAACCATCATACCAATGCTGACCGTACGATTCGGCACGGTCAAACGCAGAGAAGACCGAAGCGGCTTTAGCAGGAAGCTCGGTAGCTTTTATGAAGGAGTCGAGGGATCATACACACGACTCGTTCGCTGGGCACTGGGCCATCGAAAAACAGTCATATTCGGAACCATCGGTGTTTTTGTCGTGAGCCTTTGCCTTGTTTTCTTCATAGGCACAGAATTGAGTCCTGAAATGGATCAGGGAGAAATCATCATCAATGCCGAGATGCCGGTCGGGACCAATCTCTGGATGACTGATTCTACCGTGAAGAAACTTGAAGAGATAATCGTCGAGGAGGTTCCCGAGATCGAAATATTAGTCACCTCTATTGGCAGCGGCGAAGGTGGCTTTACCAGTCTTTTCGCAGCAACGTCTGGCCCACATGCAGCACAGATCTGGCTGGAACTCGTTCATCGTGAAGCAAGGAGCCGTTCAGTAAAACAGATACAACAAGACTTGCGATCGAAAATAATGAATATCATCCCCGGTTTAAAGGTGACATATGGCGGAGATGAATTCGAGATGTTTGGCGGCGGGTCGGCGATTGAGGTCAAGATAATCGGGTACGATCTTGCCCAGGCTCAGCAAATCTCTGAAGAGGTCACGGGAAAGATGCAGGAAGTAAAGGGGCTGGTTGACCTCCAATCCAGTATCGGTGAAGGCAAACCAGAGCTTCGTCTGATCGTCGATCGCAGGAAGGCCGCAAATTTCGGGTTGACGCCCTATCAGATAGGCACTGCACTTCGTTCTCGTATCGAGGGCATAATCGCCAGCCAATACCGCAAAGAAGGCGATGAATACAACATAAGGCTCATGTTCGATGAAAAAGATCGAGATGAACTGAAAGAAATAACGGCGATGACAATTACTACACCACTTGGCGATGTACCCTTACAGAATTTTGTCAAAGACACAATTGCCGCAGGCCCAGTCGAGATCGAACACGAAGATGCTGAACGTTTGGTCACGATAACTGCAGATGTTGAAGGTAGAGACGCGGGCAGCGCGGGTGCCGACGTCCGGAGAATACTCAACACGGTACAGGTACCTGCTGATTTCACCATCGAAATGGGTGGTGGCTTTGAGCAACAGATGGAAACATTCAGAGATCTGTTCTATGTTATCATTCTCGCGGTTGTGCTGGTATACATGATCATGGTCGGCCAGTTCGAGTCATTCAAGGAACCGTTCATTATCATGTTCACCATTCCTTTGGCCATCATCGGCGTCCTGTGGATGCTCTTCTTCACGGGCACAACCATCAACATGCAGAGTCTTTTGGGCGTCCTGCTACTCGGTGGTATCGTGGTCAACAATGCGATCGTCTATATCACGTACACGAATCAGCTTCGGCGTCAACAGGGTATGGCCTGCCTTGAGGCAGTAGTTGAAGCTGGTAGAGTCCGTCTCCGGCCGATTTTGATGACCGCCTTCACCACAAGTTTCGGGCTTGTTCCGATGGCATTGGGCATCGGCGCCGGTAACGAGCTGCGCGCACCCATGGCCCGCTCCGTAATCGGCGGACTAATGGTCTCAACGTTTTTGACCTTGGTCTTTATTCCTGTGCTCTACACGATATTCGAGCGTAGAAAGAATAAGGCCGGCAGCAAAGACAAGAAAGAATCTAAATAGTGTAATCATAATCCCGCATCCTGTTGCCAAGTCCCGACCTAATTTGCGGGTAGACAGGATGCGGGTTTACATCACGCCGGACGCCCTACGCTTTACGCAATACGCTCCACGCCTGACGCTTGATGCCGCACGCTATAACGATTTTCCGGCGTTCCCCAAACCTCCCAGTGCCTGTCATTCCCCGACTTGATCGGGGAATCCAGCTGTTTTATGATCATCGTCATCTATTTTTTATCACTGTCATCGATGCCGCAAGGCAGTCATTGCGAGTCCACCGTCCCCCCCGTCATTGCGAGCGAATCCCGAGCTTGTCGAGGGAGAGCGCGGCAATCTCCAACTCAAACTTATCCTTCGAGTAAGTCCGCCTTGAGCTTGTCGAAAGGCGAACGCATCGAGAAGCA
>JBAUFP010000271.1:0-1998 GCA_049679205.1 bacterium
GCAATGCGGTATGGTTTCCTAATACTAGATTCACCGCCCGGCAAGGGCAATTATTGCAGATGGGCTACCCTTTGTTGTTCATGAAGACCACCGATGAAAAACTCACCACCCCAGATTTTGCCGTCGAGTCCGTAGCCGGTTCCGTCGAAAATAATGCCCAGGGTCTTATCGGTGACGTTATTCTCACCCAGGCATGAAGCGAAATGGGCGATATGGTGCTGGACGTCGATTTTGGGGCCCGGTATTTGTTTGGCGAGTTTTGTTGACTGGTAATCCGGGTGTAAATCATGGACGATCAACTCGGGCTCAATCCGGAACCAGCTTACGTACTTCTTAACCATTTCATGGAAGAACTGCAGGGTCTGTAGGTTATCAAGGTCGCCGATATGGGGCGATACGTATGCTTCTCTGGTTCTGGCCAGAGCAAAGGTGTTTTTCAAATAGGGTCCCACGGCCAAGGTAGGCCTGACCGTATTCGGTAATCCGATGGGAATCGGCACATACCCTCGGGAGCGCCGGATAATAGAGAATCCTCGTTTTGGCAAGTAATAGCCGACCGAATCATCACACCGGTTCTCAATAGCGCGGTTATGGTCGAGACAGAACGAAACCAGTGAGCCTAGTTTTTCTACCACGTCTCTACCTCTATGGACAATAGGTTCATCCTGAATATTGGCGCTGGTCATGACCAAGTAGGGGATATATTCAAGCAGAAGATAATGCACCGGAGTATAAGGTGCCATTACTCCGAGGTAGGGATTCTTGGGCGAAACCTCTTCACAGATAATACTTTTCCGTCTTCTAAAGAGCATGATCGGGGCTATGGTCGACTTGAGCAATTTCTTCTCATTATTGTTGTAATGTACAATATCATCCAGATTATCGATTTCTGCCATAATGGCGAAAGGCTTACTTGGTCTATGTTTTAGTTTGCGCAGTTGGCGGACCGTATCACAATCCGTTGCGTCGCACGCAATGT
Organism: bacterium; assembly: GCA_049679205.1. Lineage (GTDB taxonomy): Bacteria > Hydrothermota > Tepidihabitantia > SM23-42 > SM23-42 > SM23-42. The sequence goes on from JBAUFP010000271.1 coordinate 980, forward strand.
GAAATCCTCCGATACCCTTGATGGCTACGATCTTCCCTTTCTTCAGCAATGTAGCTGTCTCTAGAATGGGGTCTGGAGTCTCTATTCTTTTGCCTCTGTGAGCAGCGTTCTTTCCGGCGATTGCATACAACACGTAGCGCGGCCCGCATACACTGCAGCAATCGGGTTGGGCGTGGAAGCGTCGATCCTTGACTGCCCGGAATTCCTTTCCGCACGCTGGACACATCTTGAAGCCGCTCATTGATGTTTTCTTCCGGTCATACGGGGTTTCAGTGATTATTGAATAGCGCGGACCGCAGTTTGTACAGTTGATAAAGGGGAATCCATACCTGCGATCCTTTCGGTCATACATTTCACAAAGGCAGTCACCGCATGTCGCAATATCCGGCGATATCTGAGTGAACCCTCCAGATCTTTTGCTCTCGCGGATCGAGAATTCTCTGTGACCCTTGCTCGTTACATTATCTATGCTGATCTCATCGATTCGCGCTGCGGGTGGGGTATTGTTGCGCACGCTCCTCAAGAAGCGGCTAGTATTGGCGGATGTTCCTTCGATCTCTATCTCCACACCGCTTGTCGTGTTGCGGACGAAACCCTTCAGTTGCAGCCGGTGGGCGAGGCGGTAGACAAAGGGCCGGAAACCGACTCCCTGGACAATGCCCTTAATCCTTATTTTTTTTCTTTTTGGCATTAATCTCTTTTTCCAGATGCCGGAGAAATTCCTCGAAGCCGTTGCCCGTTTTTGCCGAGACTTCGAAGATAATCGCCTTTGGATTCTCTCTTCTTATTCCATTCTTGGCTGCTTGCGGGTTGAAATCAAGGTACGGCAGCAGGTCGGATTTGTTAATGACCACTACCCGGGCGAGATGAAAGAGTAGAGGATATTTCAAGGGCTTGTCATCACCTTCTGGAGTGGAGAGAATCGCGAGTTTGTAGTCTTCTCCGATCTCGAACTCGGCCGGGCAGACCAGGTTGCCGACGTTTTCGACCACCAGCAGGCGTGCTTCGCTCAGGTCCAG